>NZ_JBFUGJ010000008.1:0-61762 GCF_056402975.1 Mesorhizobium sp. P3_A9
GCCTGAAGTGGCTCAGTGGTGGGACGATCCGGAGACGGAAATCGCCGAGATTCGCGATCATATCGACTCGATTTCGGTCGAGCCGCTGATCGTCGAACTCGACGGCAAGCCGATCGCCTATCTGCAGAGCTACGACCCGCATCTGGAAGACGACCATCCCTATGCCGACCAGCCGTTCGGCACGCTCGGCATCGATTTGTCGATCGGCCGGCCGGAGCTGGTCGGGATCGGCCATGGCTCGGCAATCGTGCGCCAGTTCGTCGAGCAACTGTTCGAGGAAGGCGTGCCGCGTGTCATCATCGACCCGGATCCTGCCAATATCAGGGCCATCCGCGCCTATGAAAAGGCCGGTTTTCGGCCTATCGACCGCAGGCAATCGGAATATGGCGACGTTGTGCTGATGGCCGTCGATGCGGCCGAAGACGACGAGGATCAGGGGGACTGACCAGATGACGACACCAAGCGACGACAGCTACTCGGCCTATGAAGACAGCTGGCGCATGGGTCTTCTGCTCGTCCTTGGCCTGCTCATCTTCCAGGCCGGGGCCCTCTACGGCATGGGCCGGACGCCGATCTGTACCTGCGGCTATGTCAAACTCTGGCATGGCGTGGTGAACAGTTCGGAGAATTCCCAGCACATTGCCGACTGGTACACGTTCTCGCACATCATCCACGGCTTCCTGTTCTATGCCTTGGCGAAGTTCCTGTTCCCACGTTCGCCGGTCGGCTTGCGGCTGGCATTCGCCGTCCTCATCGAGGGCGGCTGGGAATTGCTCGAAAACAGCCCGTTCATCATCGAGCGTTACCGTGCCGGCACCATCTCGCTCGATTATTATGGCGACAGCATCATCAATTCGGTGTCCGACACACTGGCCATGGTGCTGGGATTTGTGATGGCGCGAAGGCTACCTATATGGGTGATCGTCAGCCTCGCCATCCTTTTCGAACTGGGTACCGGCTATCTCATCCGGGACAATCTGACACTCAACGTGATCATGCTGCTGCATCCGTTCGAGGCCATCAAGCAGTGGCAAAGTGGAATTTAGATTATGACGACATTTTCTCCCCGCGAAATAGTTTCGGAACTCGACCGCTTCATCATCGGCCAGAAGGACGCCAAGCGCGCCGTCGCCATTGCGCTCCGCAACCGCTGGCGCCGCCAGCAGCTGGAAGGCCAGATGCGCGAAGAGGTGATGCCGAAGAACATCCTGATGATCGGGCCGACGGGCGTCGGCAAGACCGAGATTTCGCGCCGTCTGGCGCGGCTGGCCGGTGCGCCTTTCGTCAAGGTCGAGGCAACCAAGTTCACCGAGGTCGGCTATGTCGGCCGTGACGTCGAGCAGATCATCCGSGAYCTSGTCGAGATCGCYATCGGCCTGGTGCGCGARAAGATGCGCGAGGACGTCAAGGCRCGCGCCCACATCAAYGCCGAGGARCGSGTGCTGGAAGCSCTSGTCGGCAAGACGGCGAGCCCGGCSACSCGTGATAGTTTCCGCAAGAAGCTGCGCGACGGCGAACTCGACGACAAGGAAATCGAGATCGAAGTGGCCGACACCGGCACTGGCGGCATGCCCGGCTTCGAGATTCCCGGCATGCCGGGCGCCAATATCGGCGTGCTCAACATCAACGACATGCTGTCGAAGGCGATGGGCGGCAAGAAGACCAAGTCGCGCAAGACGACCGTCAAGGAATCCTACGCGCTGCTGGTCAACGACGAGTCCGACAAGCTGCTCGACCAGGACGAGGTGGTGCGCCGGGCACTCGATGCGACGGAGAATGACGGCATCGTCTTCCTCGACGAGATCGACAAGATCGCGTCGCGTGAAGGCGGCATGGGCGCCGGCGTTTCTCGCGAAGGCGTGCAGCGCGACCTGCTGCCGCTGATCGAAGGCACCACGGTGGCGACCAAATACGGGCCGTTGAAGACGGATCACATCCTGTTCATCGCTTCCGGCGCCTTCCATGTGTCGAAGCCGTCCGACCTGTTGCCGGAATTGCAGGGCCGCCTGCCGATCCGCGTCGAGCTGCGTGCCCTGGAGAAGGACGATTTCGTCCGCATCCTGACCGAGACGGAAGCCAGCCTGATCAAGCAGTATATCGCGCTGATGAAGACCGAGGGCGTCGACCTGACCTTCACCGACGATGCCATCGATTCGCTCGCCGGCATCGCCGTCGACCTCAATGCCAGTGTCGAGAACATCGGCGCCAGGCGGCTGCAGACGGTGATGGAGCGGGTGCTGGACGAAATTTCGTATGATGCACCCGACCGCAACGGTACGTCAGTCACCATCGACGCCGCCTATGTGGAAAAGCATGTCGGCGATCTGTCGCGAAACACAGATTTGTCGCGATTTATCCTTTAAAGAACGGCGCCGGCTGGTCCGGCGCCGGTTCAGGCAACAATTTCCGGCAAACAGTTCGATGTGTGGCCGGATGGTACCAACCGGCCACCTTTCGTCTTGCCGTGTGCAGGGGCGCTCTCGACTCAACCAAGAGCTTTACCTAGTTTGCGCGGCAATTCTCTATCTCTGGTTTGACGCAATTCCGGACGGAAAACCGTTTCACACTTCTCCTGGAATTGCTTGGGCGGCGGGCGCATGAAAAAACTCATCCTGGTCATTCTCGGCTTGACGCTGGCGGCGACGCTGTTCGCGGCCGATGCGGCGACGTTGGTGCCGGCTGGCAACCGCAATGCCGAGCAGCCCGACATTCCCGGCGCCTCGAGCCGGCGCACGCAGGCGACCAACACCACCTTCCAGGCGAAGTACCGCAAGGTCTATGCCTTGCTGCAGAACGACGCCGACCTGCGTGCCAAGATCAAGAAGGCCGCGTCCGCATACGGCATCGACCCCATGCACATTGTCGGCGCCATCGTCGGCGAACACACCTACAATGTCGACGCCTATGACCGGCTGCAAACCTACTACGTCAAGGCGATCTCGTATCTCTCCAGCAAGCTGTCCTTCGCCTATGACGGAGAGGACATCACCGATTTCGTGCAGCGGCCGGAATTCAAGAAATGCGCAGGAATGTCCGACAGCTATGATCTGTGGGAATGCCGTGAACAGGTGTGGAACCATTTGTTTCGCGGCAAGTCCGTCGGCGGGACAAGCTTTCCCGATGACCGTTTCGGCGCCACCTTCTTTCAGCCTTACTATGCCGGCCAGACTTTTGGACTTGGCCAGTTGAACCCTCTCACCGCCCTGCAGATGAGCGATCTCGTGCACAAGGTGTCGGGCCTGCCGAAGCTCGATGTCGGCGACCCCAATTCGGTCTACAAGACCATCATGGATCCGGACCTGACCTTGCCCTATGTCGCCGCGACGATCAGGAAATCGATCGATGCCTACAAGAGCATCGCTGGCTTCGATATTTCCGGCAATCCAGGACTGACTGCCACGCTCTACAATGTCGGTAATCCGGAGCAGCGCGCCTATGCGCTGAAGGCGGAAAACGACAAGCGCCGCGCCGCCGGCGAGCCGGAAAAGCTGCCGGAAGAGAATTATTACGGCTGGCTGGTCAACGACAAATTGTCGGAGCTGAAGGCGCTGTTTTAGGCAAGCTCAGGACGGTCTCAGGCCGCCAGCAACGACTTCAGCTTCACGGCCTGCGATCCCAACGCTTCCGGCGCCGGCTTCGCCTGCTTGCCGATCAGCATTTCGGCCAGCCTGATGTCGCGGGCGACCGCATTGCCCGGGCCGATGCCGCTGGCCGCCACCAGCCTGCCGTCCTCAGCCAGATGGAAAAGGATGAAGGCGCCGTCGCCGAGATCGCGGCGAACCGTGCTGCGGCCTTCGTCGGAAAGTCCGGCGATCTGCAGGCTCAACCCATACTGATCCGACCAGAACCACGGCACCGCTGCATGCGCCTCGCCGGCGCCGAGCATGTTTTTTGCCGCCAGCGCACCCTGTTCCTGCGCATTGCGCCAGGCCTCCAGTCGCACGCGGCGGCCGCCATAGACGGCGAGCGGGAACGAGCAGCAGTCGCCGGCGGCAAAGATGTCGGGATCGCTGCTGCGCAGTTCGGCATCGACTGATATGCCATTTTCGATGGTCAGGCCGGCTTCGGCCGCGAGCCCGGTCACCGGCACGGCGCCGATGCCGATAATGGCGAGATCGGCTGATATTTCGCGTCCGTCGGCAAGGGCCACGCGCACTTGCCTGCCATCGTCGGCGATGGACGCGATGCCGTCGCCGCACAGGATATCTACACCTTCGGCGACATGCGCCTCATGGATGATTTCGGCGATCTCGGCCGGAACGCCGCGCATCAGGATGCGCGGCTGTGCCTCGATGACGGTGACGGCGGCGCCGAGCTTGCGGGCCGCGGCGGCAAGTTCGAGACCGATGAAGCCGCCACCGATGACGGCAATGCGGTTGCCGGCGCTGAGATGGGCGCGAATGGCGAGCGCATCGGCGAAGGTCCTGAGATAGACGCAACGCGCGCCGAGGCCGGGCATCGGCAGTTTGCGCGGCGTCGAGCCGGTGGCCAGCAGGAGCTTGTCGTATGGCAGCATCGAACCGTCCGAAAGGCGCACTGTATGCGCCGCGCGATCGATCGCCACGGCCTGGACGGAATGGATATGCCGGATCGATTTTTCGGCCAGCATCTCGTCGCTGGCGATCGCCTTGATTTCAGGCGTATCGCTGATCATTGCGTCCTTGGACAGTGGCGGCCGTTCGTAGGGCAGATGCGGCTCGTCGCCGACCAGTGTAACCGGCCCGTCATAACCGAGATCGCGCAACGCGAGTGCTGCCCGCCCGCCGCACTCGCCGGCACCGATGATGACCACGCCCCGCGCCATATCCATCACCCGATCTGAACGAGGACTTTGCCGGCGTCGACCTTGACCGGATAGGTTTTCAGGTTGACGCAGACCGGCGCGCCGCGGGCGTCACCCGTCTTGTAGTTGAAGCGGCCATTGTGCTTGGGGCATTCGATGATGTCGTCCATCACCAGGCCGTCGGCAAGATGCACCTTTTCATGCGTGCAGAGCCCGTCCGTGGCGAAAAATTCGTCGTCCGGGCTGCGATAGATGGCGAAGGTGCGCCCCCCATGATCGAAGCGCATCACATCCTCTTCGTCGATGTCACCGGTGGCACAGGCCTCGACCCAGTCGCTCATTCAGTCCTCCCCAAAAGCGATTCCAGGAAAAGTGCGTAGTGCTTTCCCTAGGAAATTTCGTTGAAACAAAGAGTCTAGATCGGATGGCACGATCATTCGGCCGCGGCGGCGACGGCGTCGTTGTGGAATTCCTCGCGGTACGGCCTGGCGGTCGGCGGCAGTTCGCGCTTGAGGAAATAATCCTCGTTGCGCAGCTGGCGCAGGAAGGCCGGGATCATCTCGCGGTAACCGGCCAGGATCGACGGCGTCGGCGCCGGCAAATCATGCTTGATCAGCGCGTGCAGCTTCGGCAGCGCATGATACGGCACCATCGGGAACATGTGATGCTCCACATGATAGTTCATGTTCCAGTAGATGAAGCGGCTGATCGGGTTCATGTAGACGGTGCGGCTGTTCAGCCGATGATCGGTGACGTTGTCGGCGAGGCCGCCATGCTGCAGCAGGCCGACCATGACGTGATGCCAGGCGCCGTAGAGCCTGGGCAGGCCGACCAGCATCAAGGGCAGGAACGAGCCGAAGTACAGCGCCAGCGCGATGGTTGCGGCATAGATCGCGGTCCAGATGCGGGCAATGCGGATCGCCTTCTTCTGTTCCTGCTCGGGAATAAAGGTCTGTTCGGCCGCGCTGATGTTGCCGGCGGCGTTGCGCAGCATGTCCGACATCGCATGCCAGGCATCGAGCACGCCGACAAAGCCGAGTGCGGCGCGAACCAGGTCCGGTGGCCGCATAACCGAGATTTCCGGGTCGCGGCCGACGATGATGGTGTCGGTGTGATGGCGCGTGTGGCTCCAGCGCCAAGTCACCGGATTGCGCATGATCATGAAGCAGGCGATCTGATAGACCGCATCATTCATCCACTGCGTCCGGAACGCCGTGCCGTGGCCGCATTCATGCCAGCGCGAATCCGTGGATGAACCATAGAGGACGCCATAGACGAAGAAGAACGGCACGCACCACCAGCTGCCCCACAACAAGGCGCCACCGGCGCCGCTGACGACCAGCGCGGCAATCCAGGTCGCCGTGTCGCGCATCGCCGGCCCGTCGGAGCGCTGCATCAGCTCCTTCATCTGCTTGCGGGGAATGTCGGTGTGATACCACTCGGCGGCCGACAGGCCGTTTTCCACGGCGAGCTTGGCGTCGCGACCGATCAGGCTGTAGTCACGCCGGGACGGCGTTGTGGACATGATTGCCTCCCTCGGCAAGAGCATCAGCCAGAGCAAATGCCCGCTAGCCCTTCACCTTGAGGCTCAGAAATAGCGCGAGCGAATGATAGACTCAACATCACAAAGATAGTTTCTATCATTTCCTATCAGAATGATGTAGGAAGGCTCGAACACCGTATTGAGGCGAGCATGGCGAAACGGCCGACGATTACCGATTTGGCGCGCATCTCCGGCGTCAGTGTTGCCACGGTGGACCGCGTGCTCAACAGCCGCCTGCCGGTGCGCGAGGATACGGCGCGCCGCGTCTACGAGGCAGCGACCGAGATCGGCTACCACGCCGCCGGTCTGATCAAGCAGCGGATGCGCCATGAATTGCCGGAATATCGGCTCGGCTTCCTGCTGCTGAGGGGCAATTATGTCTTCTACAGCGAGTTCGCCCGCGAGCTTGAACTGGCCATGTCGCGATCACCGCGTTTTCGCGGCGTCGCCATCATCGACTTTGCCGACTCGCTGGCGCCCGACGAGATCGTCGAGCGCGCGCGCAAACTGGCGGCCAAGTGCCGGGCCGTGGCCCTGGTCGGGCCGGATCACCCGACACTGACTGTCGCTGTCGAAGAGATGAAGGCAAAGGGATTGCCGGTGTTTTCCCTGCTGTCCGATTTCGCCGCCGGCATTCGCGAGGGCTATGTCGGCCTCGACAACCGCAAGGTCGGCCGCACCGCGGCCTGGATGATCTCGAAGGCGGCAAAGCGGCCGGGCAAGGTTGCCCTGTTCGTCGGCAGCCACCGCTTCCATGGGCATGAGCTGCGCGAGATCGGCTTCCGCTCTTTCTTTCGCGAGCAGGCGCCGGACTTCACCTTGCTTGAGACGCTGGTCAATCTCGAGGCCAACCAGATCACGCAAGACACGCTGCTCGATCTTCTCGGCCGCCATCCGGATCTGGTCGGCTGCTATGTCGCCGGCGGCGGCATGGAAGGCGCGGTCGCGGCGCTGCGGCAAGCCAAGCCGGCCGAGATGCCGGCCGTGATCTGCAACGAGATCAACGCGGTCTCGCGTTCGGCCCTGGCCGACGGCATCCTGACGATGGTGATCTCGACGCCGCTGGCGGCCCTTTGCCGCGAACTGGTCGACCTGATGGCCCATGCGATCGAGACGGGCGCCGCGAATGCGCCGGGACAGACCTTCCTGCCGTTCGACGTCTATCTGCCCGAGAATATCTAGCGATGCTTTTGCGCCGTCAGGCATTGCCCAGTTGAGTTGACGCAGAATCCGGCCGCCAATATAGACCGCTTATGGGTGAGGACAGGTTTGGGTACATCGCGTTCGGCAAGGATGAGCTTTATGCTCGCGGGGCGCTGTTCAGCGCGCTTCGACTGCTGCACTACGCGCCCGGAGCCGGAATTTCGGTCCTGACGGACCGGCCAAGCGTTTTCAACGGCTATCCAATTGAAGCGATCGAGCTTACCGCCAAACAAATGACCGAGATGTCTTTTGGCGATCGGTACAAGTTTGGCATCAAGGCTGCCGGCATTATCGAGCTGCTGCAGCGTTGCGAGCGGCTCTTTGTCATGGACACGGACATCTATCCTGTCGGAGACATCTCACGATGCTTCGACCGCATCTCATCTTCGCATTCCATCATGTACCGACGTGAGGGGCGGCCAAAACCCGAATACCGATCACTTCAAGGCAAGGGCATCACCCTGGGGGATCGCGTTCTGACAGGCGACGAAACGATGTGGGCCAGTGGCGTTCTTGGCGTTCACCACGACAACATACCTGCTTTAGAGCGCGCCTATGTGGCGATCGAGCGCGTGATTGGCGTTGTCAGGGCGCACACTCCAGAACAATTCTGCGCTAGCGTTGCGCTTTCACAAGATGGCCGGACGATCCGGCGCCATCGGCTGCCGCTTCGAAATTACACCACAAGGGGCCGAAAGCTCTTCGCCAGGCAGCGTCTTGCGGCCTTCTTCGAGCGCGTCAACCATCTACCTGCAAGCCAGCAGATAGAGTCTGCGGCGAAGTACCGGGTGTGGCGGGCTCCACTGGACCTGTTGACGCAGCGGGACATCTGGCACTTCTAGGCACGCGCACTGTCCCGTCGCCATTCCCAGACTTGCCTCGGCCTGGGCCGGCCCTGCCACAGCGCACATTCGCTCGCCCGCTTCGACGCCGCTTCCCCCGCATCGGCCAAAATCGCGCATCCGGTTTTGGAATCGCCCTTGACGCCTCGTGGCGAAATGGAATAAAWATTTCACCAACTGKRCATTTTGGTTCTTTCGTTCCGTAACGTCTGTTTCAAACAGCGGGTTTGCGTTCCAGCCGAAGCCAAGGAATGCGGAACGAAACGACATCAGGGAGAGATTCCCCGGGGAGATCGGGGATTCCGGATAGATCGGTGCAACCGGACACCAAAAGTGGAGGAGAGATACAATGAAGAAACTGCTTTTGGGCGTCGCCTTCGCGGCGCTGATGAGTTCATCGGCCATGGCCGCCAAGATCGGCGTATCGATGGCCAAGTTCGACGACAACTTCCTGACCGTTCTGCGCAACGGCATGATCGCGCAGGCCAAAGGCATAAGCGGCGTCGAGCTGCAGGTCGAGGACGCGCAGAACGACGTCGCCAAGCAACTCGACCAGATCAAGAACTTCGCCGCTTCGGGCGTCGACGCCATCATCGTCAACCCGGTCGACACCTCAGCCACGCAGGCGATGTCCGACGCCGCTGCCGCCGCCAAGATTCCGCTGGTCTACGTCAATCGCCAGCCGGTCAATGTCGACACGCTGCCGGACAACCAAGCCTTCGTTGCCTCGAACGAGGCCGATTCCGGCACGCTCGAGACCAAGGAAGTCTGCCGCCTGTTCAAGGAAGCCGGCAAGAAGGAAGCCAATGTCTACGTGATCATGGGCGAGCTTTCCAACCAGGCCGCCGTGCAGCGCACCAAAGACATCGACGATGTCATCGCGACGCCGGATTGCAGCTTCATCAAGATCATCGACAAGCAGACGTCGAACTGGAACCGCGATGAAGCGCAGAACCTGATGACCAACTGGCTGTCGACCGGCAAGAAGTTCGATGGCGTCATCGCCAACAATGACGAAAGCGCCATCGGCGCCATCCAGGCGATGAAGGCCGCCAACATCGACATGAAGACTGTTGTCGTCGGTGGTGTCGACGCCACGCAGGACGCGCTGGTGGCGATGCAAGCGGGCGACCTCGACGCGACCGTGTTCCAGGACGCGGCCGGCCAGGGCGCAGGCGCGCTGGATGCGGCGCTGAAACTGGCCAAGGGCGAGAAGGTCGACCACAAGGTCTACATCCCCTTCCAACTGGTGACGCCGGCAAATATCGACAAGTTCCTGAAAAAGAACTGAGCAGCGGACATACGGAGCGGCGCTCTCGCGCAAGACAGCGCCGCTCCTCTTTCCCTCGGGCGCTCGCAAGGCGCGAGGATGACCGCGGCTGACGGAGGATAGAAGATTGACACAGACATCTCATGGCGTCGGCGGGGTCAGCTATGACGCTAAGAAGCGGACATGGCCGGCCGAGTTCAACGTCTTCCTGGCGCTCGTCATCCTCGTCGTCATCTTTGAAGTGATCGGCCGCCTCTTTCTCGGCGACAGTTTCCTGTTCAACACCCGCAGCGACGTCTCAGGAATCTTCAATGAGGCACGCCTGCAGATCATCATCCTGCARGTGTCGATCGTCGGCATCATCGCCATCGGCGTGACGCARGTGATCATTTGCGGCGGYATCGACCTGTCYTCMGGYTCGATCGTCGGCGCSACCGCGATGATCGCCATGAGTTTCGCCCAGGTGGCGACCGTCAACGGCAATCCCAACCCCAAGGCGATGTTCCTGGCGCAAGGCTGGACCGACCTGCCGGTTCTCGTGCCTGTGCTGGTGGCGATCGGCTGCGGCCTGTTCGCCGGCCTGGTAAACGGCTCATTGATCGCCTACACGCGCATTCCACCGTTCATCGCCACGCTCGGCATGATGGTGACCGCACGCGGCATTGCCAAATGGTGGTCCAAGGGCCAGCCAATCTCGTTTCCCACCGACAGTTTCGCGGCAATCGGCAAGGGCCTAATGCCCGTCATCATCTTCCTGTCGCTGGCCATCCTGTTCCAGCTCATCATGACCTACACCAGGTATGGCAAGCATTGTTACGCGATCGGCTCCAATGAAGATGCCGCGCGCATGTCCGGCATCAAGATCGCCAACCACAAGATCCTCGTCTACGTCATCGCCGGCGTGCTTGCCGCGCTCGCCGCCGTGGTGCTCTCCTCCAAGAACCTCACTGCGCAGTCCGGCATGGGCGTGATGTACGAACTCGACGCCATCGCAATGGCGGTCATCGGCGGCGTTTCGCTGTCGGGCGGTCGTGGTTCGATCGTCGGCACSGTSATCGGCTCRYTGATCTTCGGCGTCATCATCTCCGGCTTCACCTTCCTGCGCCTCGAYGCCTACTACCAGGAGATGGTGAAGGGTGTGATCATCGTCGGCGCAGTCGTTCTCGACCAGTGGCGTCAACGCCTGCGGGCAATGAGGGCTTGATCATGTCAGACATCGTCCTGAAGACCGAAAACCTGACCAAGCGCTATGGCGGCGTGCATGCGCTGGAAGGCGCGAATTTCGAGCTGCGCAAGGGCGAGCATGTCGCCATCATGGGCGACAACGGTGCCGGCAAGTCGACCTTCGTGCGCCAGATCACCGCTGTCGAGCAGCGCACCAGCGGCCAGATCTGGTTCGACGGCAAGGAAGTGAACTTTWMCGGMCCGATCGAGGCCCGCRCGGCGGGCATCGAGACCGTGTTCCAGAAYCTGGCGCTGGCCGACGACCTCGACGTGCCGTCGAACCTGTTCCTCGGCCGCGAAAAGGTGCTGTTCAATCTGGGACCGTTCTCGATCCTCGACCGCAAATACATGCGCAAGGCGACCGARGCGGCGCTGRTCCGCACGGCGGTSAAGATCCCCAATCTGTCCAACACCATCCGCCACATGTCGGGCGGCCAGCGGCAGTGCGTAGCGATCGCAAGGACGGCAACCTTCGCCTCCAAGCTGATCATCATGGAYGAGCCGACGGCAGCGCTYGGCGTGCAGGAGACGGCGCAGGTCGARAACATCATCCGCACGCTGAAGGAMAATGGCGAGCCGCTGATYCTGATCAGCCACAAYATGCGCCAGGTSTTCGACCTCTGTGACCGCATTGTCGTGTTCAGGCGCGGCCGCATTGTCGCCAACCTGCGCAAGGAGAACACCGACGGCCAGGACATCGTCTCCTACATCACCGGCGCCAAGACCGGAGAGGCGGAACTCGCGGCCTAGGCCGGGCGCGGAGGCGATGGTCATCGCCTCCCTGTCGATCTCGTCTTGACCGGAAAATCACCCGCGCCGATAGCCGGCGCCGATAGTTTCGAACCACCCTCAAAGGACATTCCATGACTCTCCGCTTCGCCCTCCTCGGTGCCGGCCGCATCGGCAAGGTCCATGCCCGCGCCGTCGGCTCCAACCCGCAGGCCAAACTGGTTGCCGTCGCCGATGCTTTCGAGAAGGCGGCAAAGGAACTGGCATCGGCCTATGGCGCCGAGGTGCGTACGATCGACGCCATCGAAAAATCCGCGGATATCGACGCCGTGGTCATCTGCACGCCGACCGACACCCATGCCGATCTGATCGAGCGTTTCGCCAAGGCCGGCAAGGCGATCTTCTGCGAGAAGCCGATCGACCTCAGCGTGAAGCGGGTGGAAAAATGCCTGGCCGTGGTCGAGAAGGCCAAGGCAACGCTGATGGTCGGCTTCAACAGGCGTTTCGATCCGCATTTCGCCGCCGTGCGCAAGGCGATCGACGACGGCGCCATCGGCACCGTCGAGATGGTCACCATCACTTCGCGCGATCCCGGCCCGCCGCCGCTGGACTACATCGCCCGCTCGGGCGGCATTTTTCGCGACATGACCATCCACGATTTCGACATGGCGCGCTTCCTGCTCGGCGAGGAGCCGGTGGCGGTCAGCGCGCACGCCTCGGTGCTGGTCGACAAAAAGATCGGTGCTGCCGGCGATTTCGATAGCGTCAGCGTCATCCTCGAAACCGCTTCCGGCAAGCAGGCCGTCATCTCCAACTCGCGCCGCGCCACCTATGGTTATGACCAGCGCATCGAGGTGCATGGCTCGAAGGGCATGGTCGCGGCCGAGAACCAGCGGCCGGTGTCCATCGAAGTGGCGAATGACAAAGGCTACACCCGCCCGCCGCTGCACGACTTCTTCATGACCCGCTACCTCGACGCCTACGCCCTTGAAATCGCTGCCTTCATCACGGCGGCAACCTCGGGCAAGAAGGCGGCACCGAGCGGCGCCGATGGCCTCGTGGCGCTGAAGCTGGCCGATGCGGCGCTGAAGTCGGCGACGACGGGCAAGACCGTCCGTCTCGACAAGTAAGAGCACTTGGAAAGAACCACAGGAGCAGAGCGATGAGCGCATCAGCCGATCGCAATTCACAGACACGCGCCATCGTCACCGGCGGTGCGCAAGGCATCGGCTTTGCCGTCGCCGAGGCACTGGCCGACGAGGGTTGCCGGGCGCTGGCGCTCATCGGCCGCTCGCAGGAGAAGGGCGACAAGGCTGTCGCTCACTTCAAGAAAGCCGACGTCGACGCCATCTTCATCAGCGCCGACGTCTCAAAGGTGGCCGACTGCAAGCGCGCGGTGGCGACAGCACTCTCGCATTTCGGCACGCTGAACGCTCTCGTCAATGCCGCCGCCACGTCGGCGCGCGGCTCGCTGGTCGAAACCTCGGAAGAGCTTTTCGACCAGATCTTCGACACCAATGTGCGCGGACCCTTCTTCCTCATGCAGGGGCTGGTCGCCCATCTCCTGGAGCGCAAGGCGCCGGGCTCGATCGTCAACGTGCTGTCGATGTCGGCGCATGCCGGCCAGTCCTTCCTGACGCCCTATTCGACCAGCAAGGGCGCGCTGATGACGCTGACCAAGAACGTCGCGAGCTCGTACCGGAAAAACCGCATCCGCTGCAACGCCGTGCTGCCCGGCTGGATGGACACCGAGGGCGAGGCGATCGTGCAGAAGAACTGGCATGACGCGCCCGATGACTGGCTGGAAAAGGCCGAAGCCGCGCAACCGATGGGCCAGCTGGTGAAACCGGCACAGCTCGCCCGGCTGATCAGCTACATGATCAGCCCGCAGGCCGGCGTCATGACCGGGTCGCTGGTCGACTACGATCAGAACATTGCCGGGGTGGTCGGCGAGTAGGGGCGTGACAAACGCCTCCGCTTCGACTATATGAGCCTCATGATCAACCTGTCCGCCACGTATTGGTACTTTAGGAGCTCGCTGGCGGCGGGAGGATTGCGCTCGATCTGAAGATTGCAGCAACAAGATCCGAACAGCCGCCAGACCTGGCGGCTTTTTTGTTTCAGCCGGCAGGTCTCCTAAACCAGGAGCAGAAAGCCGTGTTGACCACCACAGACGACCTTCGGGTCAAGGAAATCCGAGAACTGAGTACACCGGACCAGGTGATGCGGGAGATWCCGCGCACGCTGACGGCGACGCGCACCGTCAGCGCGTCACGCAACGCCATCCACGCCATTTTGAATGGGACCGACGATMGACTGCTYGTCATCGTTGGCCCYTGTTCGATCCACGATCCGGTCGCGGCCGTTGACTATGCCAGCCGTCTGGCGGCGCTGCGCGAGACCCTGTCCGACCGGCTCGAGATCGTGATGCGGGTGTATTTTGAAAAGCCCCGTACGACGGTCGGCTGGAAGGGCCTGATCAACGATCCCGACCTCGACGGCAGCTTCAACATCGACAAGGGGYTGCGSATGGCGCGCAACGTSYTGTCGGCCGTCAACAATCTCGGSCTGCCGGCGGCGACCGARTTCCTCGACATGACGACGCCGCAATATATYGCCGACCTTGTCGCCTGGGGCGCCATTGGCGCGCGCACCACCGAGAGCCAGATYCACCGCGAGCTGGCCTCGGGCCTGTCCTGCCCGGTCGGCTTCAAGAACGGTACCGACGGCAATTTGCGCATCGCCGCCGAGGCGGTGAAATCCGCCGCCCAGCCGCACCATTTCATGGCGGTGACCAAGGGCGGACGCAGCGGCATTGCGACCACGACCGGCAATGAGGACTGCCATGTCATCCTGCGTGGCGGTGTTCAGCCCAACTACGACGCGGCGAGCGTCGAGGCGGCTAGCGTCGAACTCGCCCGTATCGGTGTCGCGCCTCGGCTGATGATCGATGTCAGCCACGCCAACTCGGCCAAGAAGCCGGAGAACCAGCCCAAGGTCGCGGCCGACGTGGCGGGCCAGGTGGCGGCGGGCGACGAGCGCATCATCGGCCTCATGATCGAGAGCAATCTCGTTGCCGGCCGACAGGATGTGGTGCCCGGCAAGCCGCTCGTCTACGGCCAGAGCATCACCGATGGCTGCATCGACTGGGCGACCACCGAGACCGTGCTGCACGGTCTTGCCGGCGCCGTCGAGTGGCGCCGCTCAGCGCGCCGCGCCATGATGGAAAGCCGGCARGGCGCCGCCTGATCTGGTCGGATATAAGGCAGGGCGGCGGGTCCGGTTTAGCCAGGATTACCCCGCCCTCAGTCCTTCCCAAGCGGTGAACACCGAGACCGCGAAGAGCAGCAGCCCGGCCGCCCGGCCGGCAAGAATGGTCGCCCGCGGGTTGGCGATCAGAAGGTTGCGGCTGCGGCCGGCAGTGATCGCGAGCCCACCATAGATCGCGGCCTGCGTGATGACCGTCATCAGGCCCATGATTGTCGCCTGCGCCCAGATCGGGCCGTAGTCCGGCCTCAGGAACTGCGGATAGACGGCAAGCACGAACAGATAGGCCTTCGGGTTGATCAGGCAGGTCACCAGCCCCTGGCGAAASGCCTTCCAKGCSGAGCGGCTGCCGRCMGGCCCGTCCTGGCCGACAGTGATGGAGCTGCGCATCAGCGTGATGCCGATGAAGGCCATATAGGCGGCGCCGGCAAGCAGCAGCGGGGTGAACAGGATCGGCACGAAATGCATGAGCAGGCCGACGCCGATGGCGCCGTTCAGCGTGTGCACCATGCCGCCGACCATGATGCCGCCGGTGGCAGCCAAGCCCCTGTCGCGCCCGCCGGTCAGCGCGTTGGCCAGCACGAACAGCATGTCCATGCCTGGAACGACAATGATGCCGAACAGCAGGATAAAGAAAAGCCAGAGATTTTCCGCGTAACCCATGTCAGTTGCCTGCCGCCTCATTCCGCCAAGCCGCAGCGGAACCTGTTGATTTTCAATTCGATAGGCAGTCCTATAGGCCGGTCCAACTGACAGTGTAGTGTCAGTTGCGATCGGCAGCGGGTGAGAAAAATGCGCAAGGCGTCACGCCTGTTCGAGATCATCCAGATCCTGCGGCTGGCGCGGCAGCCGGTGACGGCGGCCATGATTGCCGAGCGGCTGGAAGTGACGATGCGTTCGATCTATCGCGACATCGCAGCCCTGCAGGCGATGCGCGTKCCGATCGAAGGCGGGCGCGGSATCGGYTAYATATTGCGCCCCGGYTTCGACCTGCCGCCGCTGATGTTTTCGATCGAGGAGATGGAGGCGATCGTGCTGTCGCTGGCGCTGCTGGAGCGCACGGGAGACGATGAACTCAAGCAAGCGGCCAAGCGTGTCAGCGCCAAGATCGCCGGCGCCGTGCCGCAGCCTTTGCGCCAGACGTTCGAGGCCAATGCGCTGCATGCCTGGGGCTTCGCCGCGCCGTCGGCCGGCACGATCGACCTGGCGCTGGTGCGCCGCGCCATCCGCGACGAAGAGAAGCTCGACCTCTCCTATCGCGACGAGATGGGCCGTGCCTCCGAGCGCCTCATCCGGCCGATCGCGCTGATCTACTATGCCGAGGCTGCCAACATCGTCGCCTGGTGCGAGTTGCGCCAGGCGATCCGCAATTTCCGCAGCGACCGCATTGAAGATTGCCAGCCGACCGGCCTACGCTTCAAGGGCGAAGGCGATCGTTTGCGGCAGGTCTGGGTGAACGGCTGGGAGGCGAACACCGCTGCTGGTGGCCCCCTTACTCTCTCAAATAGCTAGGCACTGCCCCTAGTAATTCGACCAGCGTTTCTGATCAGTCCCTGAAGTTCCGCCTGCACGCTCGCTGGAGCGGACCCGCCGGCCTCGCGACGTCTGTGGTACTCCTCTGCAAAAACTGACTCCACGTACGAATCTGCGGCAGATCGAGGCGAATCCATCAGCGCTGTCCGGATATTTTGTGCCCGGTTCATAACGTTAAGGGCTATCTGTGTGACGTTCATTGACTCCCTGGCTTGAGCCCATAACGCATCGGCATTCCACGATGACATTGTGGCTACGAAGGAAGCGTAGTCGAAATTCTGTCTTCGATGATAGCAGGATGCCAGGATCAGCAGGGATGGAAGGTCTATTTTTTCTGGATACCTCCATGCAGCCGTCGTAGACCCCATTATATCCATGATCTGCTCAATTGCCCGAAGGGGGATTGGCTTTTGGGCAGCAAAGCCAGTCGTGATGACGGTTTTTAATACGTCATTTGGCTCAAGAAGATCGCTTTGCGCTGGGCTGGAAAGCTTTGTAAGGTCGATTAGGTCCAGCTTGCTTGCAACAAATTCTCCCAGCCGCGGTTCAGCGAAGCTATAGCGGCGATCGAAGAACCGGCTTAGGTAGCCGCGCCCATCAAAATCACCGCCGTAAGCGCCCCTGATTGTGTGCTGTAGCTGGCTCGTGTCAGTCGAGAAAACGAAGACGACCCCATTTGCTTCAAATAGATGTTTCACGCGCTCAAGCACGGCGACGGCGTAAGATGGTCGACACCTATCTAGCTCATCAATCACGACGAAAAGTGGAGATTTTATCCCGACCTCGGGTAATTTTGAGGTTAGCTCCCCCATATTCGAGCGGAATGACTGAATCGACTGGCTAGCTTTTACAAATTCGGCGATCAATGTGTCAGCAGTTTTGTCAGTAAGAGCTTCAATCTCCTTGCCGGTGGCAGCTATTGCATCATCAAGAACTCCAACGTCCGGCTGTGATTTTTCGACAGGTGACGCGTTGCGCGCATCCTCGCCATGCAAAAGGTCGTCAATCGTCGAATTTGTGTAGCGGCGGATTGCAGATTTGCCCAACGCGATCAACGTACGGCCAGCTATCTGTGCCCCGTTGGATTTTACAGCGCTCCAGACCTTCTTGACGATGGCCTTCTTGCCTGCGTGGGGCTTCAAGACCTTGTCGATCTCGGCCATGATGGCAACCAAGGGATCGTCTGAATGGTCGTCCCGCCAAGCGTTCACTTCAGCAACCAGATAGCCCTCTACCCGCAGCTGACGAGCAAATCTTGAAACGAAGAAACTCTTTCCGCTTCCCCACTCACTATCAATGTTCAAAACGTAAGAGGCGGTTTTGCCAAGCCTCTTCCGCAAATCAACACTCTGGACCAAGAAATCGATGATGAAGCGCGCATCATTTTTTCTACCGATCTTGTCGTCTTTCCAGACCTCATCAATTTCTTTATTTATTGCGCTCATAACTATCCCCCGTGTCGATCCGGAAGCATAGGCAGAGTCAACAGCCTCGTCAGCCCCTCATATGCATCAAGATTTGCATGACTGAAGGCGTTAGCCGCCGCAAACGCGAAGGCGCGGAGATGGCTAGGACGGGGAAGAATATCTCGCTCGTCGTGGCGGAGCAGGAATGCATTTTCCGCTCGGCAAAGCTCGGCCCGGCATCTCTGTTATGAGAGGCGTATCTACCGCACGTCCACCCAGCGCTTTTCATCAAACGACCTTGCCATTGCGTGCACGGTGCGCTCGATTTCCAGGCCTTCGGCGAACTCGATGAGCCGCGCCGGTCTGCCGGCGAGCCGCGTCAGCAATTCGTGACACTCGATGATCTTGAGGTCGTTGAAACCGAGGCCGTGCCCGGGTGCCGGCAGGAAGGCGTCGTAGGGTTTGTGATGCGGCGCCATCAGGATGGTGCGGTAGCCCTGTTCGGTCGGGCGATCCGATGTGACATAGAGCTGGATTTCGTTCATCCGCTCCTGGTCGAACAGGATCGACCCTTTGGAGCCGAAGATCTGGATGGCGATACGGCCCTTGCGACCCCAGGCCGAGCGGTTGACCAGCAGCGTGCCGGCAATGCCGTTTTCCAGATGCATCAAGACGCTGGCGATGTCGTAGGTCTCGACCGCGTGACGGCCGCCGCCAGCCACCTTGCGGTCGGCATAGGGTTTGGCCATGTCGCAGATGACGCTGGCGACACGGCCGAACAGCGCCGAGACCAGCGACAGCGGATGGACGGCGAAATCGTCGAGCGCGCCGTAGCCGGAAGCCGCCTCGTGCTTCCAGAAGAACAGTGCTTCGGGATCGGCCATGAAGTCCTCGTCCATCTCGATGCGCAGATGGTTGACCTCACCGATGATCTTCTCGTCGAGCAGCGCGCCGATGTGACGGATGGCCGGGCTCTGGATGTAGTTGTAGCCGAGCGCCGCGATCTTGCCGGATTTTTTCGCCGCCGCCGCCATCGCCTCGGCTTCGGCAAAGCTTGGCGCCATCGGCTTTTCGCACCACAGATGCTTGCCGGCCTCGAGAATGGCGATGGCCATTTCCGGATGGAACTGGTTTGGCGTGGTCAGCGAGACGATATCGACCTCCGGGTCGTTGACGACGGCGCGCCAGTCGCCGGAGGCCTTGGCGAAACCGAACTCACCCGCTTTGCGCTGGGCCAACTCCTCGTTGACCTCGCCGAGATGGACGAGCCTGGGCTTGGCGACATCGGGAAAGACGGCGCCGACGGCGCTCCACGCGATAGCGTGGCATTTGCCCATGAAACCCGTGCCGATAAGACCTACGCCGACCATCTTGCCTTTTCTCCATCGCCTGAAGTGCTGCGTGGATGAATTAATCCATTTTCTCTGGGAATGGAAYGYCTGCCTCATTTTTWATGGYGTTCTTGCGCAGGCTCGCTATGATGRGGCAGAGAGGACGCTTTCACCGATGAGCTTGGACGGGCCGACGATGGACGAACGGGTACCTCGCGACTTCGAGACGCTGCGCGCCACCATCCTCGATCGGCGCGAAAGCCTGCCCAAGCGTATCGCCCAGATCGCCGCCTACGCGCTCGACAATCCCGACGACATCGCCTTCGGCACCGCCGCCAGCATCGCCGCCTCGGCCGGCGTSCAGCCKTCRACCYTGATCCGYTTTGCCCAGCAGCTYGGCTTCGATGGSTTCACCAGCCTGCAGCAGGTGTTTCGCGAGCGGCTGCGCGAGCGCAATTCGTCCTATGACGAAAGGCTGCAAGCGCTGCGCGCCAAGGCCGAAGGCGGCGCTGGTCATCGTGCCATCTTCGACGGCTTCGTCGCCGCTGCCAGCACCTCGCTCAACGACATCTCCCGCACGCTGGACGACGCGCATCTGGAAGATGCGATTTCGCTGCTGGCAAAGGCGCAGACCATCTATGTCTTGGCCAAGCGGCGCTCCTATCCGGTGGCGTCCTACATCGCCTATGCGCTGGGCAAGCTGAAGATCCGCAACCAGCTGATCGAATCGGCCGCCGGGCTGAATGCCGAAATGATCGGCTTCGCCACACCGGCGGATGCCGTCATCGCCATCTCCTTCTCGCCCTATGCGCCGGCCACCATCGAGGAAGCGCGCACCATTTCGGAACAGGGCGTACCGATCGTTGCCATCACCGACAGCTCGTTTTCGCCGCTTGCCCAGTTCGCCAAAGTCTGGTTCGAGGTTGCCGAAGCGGACTTCGCCGGCTTCCGTTCGCTGTCGGCGACGATGGCTCTGGCCATGGCGCTGACCGTCGGCGTCGGCGAGAAACGGCGCGACGCCACCCGCAAGCGCAAAGCCTGATCGGGCGCCCCAAAGGCACTTTTCCATCCGGGAATGCTCATTCCATATTGACTATGGATTGGAATTATTATTTCATATTCTCGGCACCACGCTGCCGCTCGCGCGTGTTACCCAAACAATGTTGTTCCTGACAACAAGACTGACGGGAGGTTCCAATGAGCGAAGCCGTGGACGCGAAACAGGCGCCGCTCGACGTCATCACCATCGGTCGCGCTTCCGTCGACCTCTATGGCCAGCAGATCGGCTCGCGGCTGGAGGATATCACCTCCTTCGCCAAGTCGGTCGGCGGCTGTCCGGCCAACATTTCCGTCGGCACGGCGAGGCTCGGCCTGCGCTCGGCGCTGCTGACGCGCGTCGGCGACGAGCAGATGGGCCGCTTCATCCGCGAGCAGCTGAAGCGCGAAGGTGTCAACACCGACGGCCTGAAGACCGACAAGGAACGGCTGACCGCGCTGGTGCTGCTCTCGGTCGAGAGCGAAGGCGTTTCGCCGATGATCTTCTATCGCAGCGACTGCGCCGACATGGCGCTGGCGCCTGAAGACATTGACGAGGCCTTCATCGCCTCGGCGCGCTCGATCGTCGTCACCGGCACGCATTTTTCCCGACCCAACAGCGATGCCGCCCAGCGCAAGGCGATCCGCATCATGAAGGCCAAGGGCGGCAAGGTTGTCTTCGACATCGACTATCGGCCGAACCTGTGGGGCCTCGCCGGCCATGCCGAAGGCTTCGAGCGCTATGTCAAATCGGACCGGGTCTCGGCCCAGCTGAAGACGGTTCTGCCCGATTGCGATCTCATCGTCGGCACCGAGGAAGAGATCATGATCGCCTCGGGCGCCGACGACTGCCTGAGCGCGCTGAAGACGATCCGCGCGCTGTCCTCGGCCACCATCGTCTTGAAGCGCGGCGCCATGGGTTGCATCGTCTATGACGGACCGATCAGCGACGATCTCGAAGACGGCGTCGTCGGCAAGGGTTTCCCGATCGAGATCTACAATGTGCTGGGTGCCGGTGACGCCTTCATGTCCGGCTTCCTGCGCGGCTGGCTGGGTGGCGAAGACCATGCGACGGCGGCGACCTGGGCCAATGCCTGCGGCGCCTTCGCCGTGTCGCGGTTGCTCTGCGCGCCGGAATATCCAACCTTCGAGGAGCTGCAGTTCTTCCTCAAGAACGGCAGCAAGCATCTSGCSTTRCGCAAGGACGAGGCGATCAACCACATCCATTGGGCGACGACGCGCCGGCGCGACATTCCCTCGCTGATGGCGCTSGCCTGCGACCAYCGCATMCAGCTCGASGAYGTSGCSGCSAAGGCCGGCGCCGATCCGGCGCGCATCCGCGATTTCAAGGTGCTGACCGTCAAGGCAGCGGCCAAAGTTGCCGCCGGCCGGGACGGCTACGGTATGCTGCTTGACGAGAAGCATGGCCGCGAGGCGATGTTCGAATTCGCCCGCCATTCCTTCGCCTGGCTTGGGCGCCCGGTCGAACTGCCGGGCTCGCGGCCACTGCGTTTCGAGTTCTCGCAGGATATCGGCTCGCAGCTCACCGAATGGCCAGTCGATCACTGCATCAAATGCCTGTGCTTCTACCATCCCGACGATCCGGCGGCGCTGAAGGAAGAACAGCAGCAGAAACTGCGCGCGCTGTTCGAGGCGGCGCGGAAAGTCGGCCGGGAACTGCTCGTCGAGATCATCGCCGGCAAGCACGGCAAGCTTGACGACACGACCATTCCGCGCGCGCTGGAGGAACTCTATGCGCTCGGCATCAAGCCGGACTGGTGGAAACTCGAACCGCAGGCCTCGGCCGGCGCCTGGGCCAAGATCGAAGCGGTGATCCTGAAGCATGATCCCTGGTGCCGTGGCGTCGTGCTGCTTGGCCTGGAGGCGCCGCAGGACGAGCTGGAAGCGGCTTTTGCCGCCACCGCCAAGGCGCCGATCGTCAAGGGTTTTGCCGTCGGCCGCACCATTTTCGTTCACGCCGCCGAGGAGTGGCTGGCCGGCAGGATGTCGGATGACGAGGCTGTCGCCGACATGGCCTCGCGCTTCGAACAGTTGACCGAGGCGTGGCTTGCCGCGCGAGGCCGTAAAGCAGCATAAAGGCGCGGCATAAGACTGCGGAGGAAACCACCATGAGCAAGACAATCCGCCTGACGATGGCGCAGGCGCTGACCCGCTTTCTGTCCCGCCAGATGACCGAGATGCACGGCACAAAAGTGCCGATCTTCGGCGGTGTCTGGGCGATCTTCGGCCATGGCAACGTCGCCGGCATCGGCGAGGCGCTCTACCAGGTGCGCGATGAGCTGCCGACGTTCCGCGCCCACAATGAACAGGCGATGGCGCATGCGGCGATTGCCTATGCCAAGGCCAATTTCCGCCGCCGCTTCATGGCGGCGACCTCTTCGATCGGCCCCGGCGCGCTAAACATGGTGACGGCGGCAGCGCTCGCGCATGTCAACCGGCTGCCTGTGCTGTTTCTGCCCGGCGATGTCTTCGCCAACCGCATCCCCGACCCGGTGCTGCAGCAGGCCGAGGATTTTTCCGACGGCACGGCGACGGTCAACGACTGCTTCCGTCCGGTGTCGCGCTATTTCGACCGCATCACCCGGCCGGAACAGATCATACCGGCGCTCAGCCGTGCGATGGCTGTGCTGACCGATCCGGCCGAGTGCGGGCCGGTGACGCTGTCGCTTTGCCAGGATGTGCAGGCCGAGGCCTATGACTATCCCGAGAGCTTCTTCGCCGAACGTGTCTGGCACCAGCGCCGGCCGCGCCCGGACCGCCACGAGCTTGCGGCGGCAGTCTCGGCGCTGAAGGGCGCGAAGAAGCCGCTGGTGATCGCCGGCGGCGGCGTGCTCTATTCGCAGGCCTCCGATGAGCTGGCCAAATTCGTGCAAGGCGCCGGCATTCCGGTCTGCGAAACGCAAGGCGGCAAATCCTCGCTGCCGGATGGTCATCCGCTCAACATGGCGGCGGTCGGCGTCACCGGCACATCCGCTGCCAACCGGCTGGCGGAAGAGGCCGATGTCGTGCTTGCTATCGGCACGCGCCTGCAGGATTTCACCACCGGCTCGTGGGCGCTGTTCAAGAATTCCGGCAAGACCATCATTGGCTTGAACGTGCAGCCTTTCGATGCCGGCAAGCACCGCGCGCTGCCGCTGGTCGCCGATGCGGCCGAGGGGCTGACCGAACTGGGTACAGCGCTGGGGAGTTGGAAAGCACCGGCGACTTGGACCGACAATGCGACCAAGGGCAAGAAGGAATGGCAGGCCGATGCGGCCAAGGTGACGGCGTCGACCAACGCGGCCTTCCCGTCCGACGCGCAGGTGATCGGCGCCGTGCAGCGCGCCATGGGATCCGGCGTGACGCTGCTGCATGCCGCCGGCGGCTTGCCTGGAGAGTTGCACAAGCTTTGGCAGGCCGGCGCGCCCGGCTCCTATCATGCCGAATACGGCTTCTCGACCATGGGCTACGAGATTGCCGGCGGGCTCGGCACCAAGATGGCGAAGCCCGGCGAAGAAGTCGTCGTCATGATCGGCGACGGCTCCTATCTGATGCTGAATTCCGAGATCGCCACCTCGGTGATGCTCGGCTTGAAGCTGACCATCGTGCTGCTCGACAACCGCGGCTATGGCTGCATCAACCGGCTGCAGATGGCGACCGGCGGCGCCAACTTCAACAATCTCTTGAAGGACTCGCGCCACGAGATCCTACCCGATATCGACTTTGCCGCGCATGCGGCGAGCATGGGCGCAATCGCCGAGAAGGTGCCGTCGATCGCCGGTCTCGAAAACGCACTGCAGAAGGCCAAAAAGAACGACCGCACCACCGTTCTGGTCATCGACACCGATCCGCTGGTCTCCACCGATGCCGGTGGCCATTGGTGGGATGTGGCGGTGCCGGAAGTGTCGGCACGTCCGCAGGTGAACGCGGCCCGCAAGGCCTATGACGAGAAGCGGCAGATGCAGACCATCGGCGATTGATGCTAGCTCCCTTCTCCCMGTCCCTATACGGGGAGAAGGTGCCGGCAGGCGGATGAGGGGCGGCGCCAGCGGCCAAAGAATGAACTGTTCTAATCTGGAGTGACGACTTGAAAGCCAAACTGGGCATGTCCCCCATTGCATGGTGGAACGACGATCTTGCCGAACTCAGCGATGACGTGTCGCTGGAGGAGTGTTTGCGCCAGTCGCGTTCGGCGGGCTTCACCGGCATGGAGATGGGCCGGCGTTTTCCCAACGATCCCGCTGTCATGCTGCCGATCCTGAAGGCAGCCGATGTGACGCTTTGCGGCGGCTGGTTTTCCGGCACGCTGGTCGATGAGGAGATGGGCAAGAACAAGGATCGCATCCAGCCGATGATCGACCTGTTCAAGGCGGTCAACGCGCCTTGCATCGTCTATGGCGAGGTCGGCCGCTCGATCCAAGGCGACCGCTCGAAGCCGCTCGCCACCAAGCCGAAACTGTCTGGCGATGAGATGAAAGCCTATGCAAGGCGTCTGACCGAGTTCGGCGAATGGTGCGCCGAACAAGGCATGCCGCTGTCCTACCACCATCACATGGCGGCGGTGGTCGAGACCGAGCCGGAGCTCGATGCCTTCATGCGCCATTCCGGCGAAGGCATTCCGCTGCTGCTCGATGCCGGKCATCTGGCCTTTGCCGGCGGCGATGTGCTGCGCGCCATCGACAACCACCACAAGCGCATCAGCCATGTCCATGTGAAGGATGTACGGATGGGCGTGATTGACGGGCTCGACCGTACGAAACAGTCCTTCCTCGACGCCGTGGCGCTCGGCGCCTTCACCGTGCCAGGCGACGGCTCGCTGGATTTCGGCGCCATCGTGCAACGCTTCGCCGACCATGGCTATGAGGGCTGGTTTGTGGTCGAGGCCGAGCAGGACCCGAAGAAGAACCCGCCGCTCAAGATGGCGCAGGTTGGCCACAAGGAGCTGATGCGGGTGATGACATCAGCCGGCTACACAGTGGAAACCCAGGGTTTCCCGAATGCCTGACGCGACGGGTTCACGGCGAAGCAGGTTGCTGTAGATTGGCCCGATGAAAGATTACGAGCACCCCTTCTTCCGCCCGCTATGGCGGCGTGTCGCCGTCGTCGCGGTCTGCGTCATCTGGTCGATCATCGAATTCGCCACCGGCACGCCGTTCTGGGGCGTCATCGCGCTCGGCTTTGCCGGTTATGCCGTCTGGCAGTTTTTCTATCTCTACAAGCCGGCCGATGAGAACAAGGCGACGGCCGAGGCCGAACCGAAGGAGTAACCCGATGTCGAAGCTGCTGGTGAAGGCCGATAAGGGCCATGGCCGCGTTGCCCATGTGACGCCGAAAAGCGCTGGGTGGACCTATGTCGGTTTCGACCTGCATCGGCTGAAGCCCGGCGAGAGCGCCTCAGGCAAAACCGACGATCGCGAAATCTGCCTGGTGTTCGTCACCGGCAAGGGCACGGCGAAAGCCGGCGGCAAGGATCTCGGCCTGCTCGGCGAGCGCATGTCGCCCTTCGAAGGCAAGCCGTGGTCGATCTATGTTCCCGCGGGATCGGACTGGTCGGTGACGGCCGATACGGATCTCGAACTCGCGGTCTGCTCGGCGCCTGGCCTCGGCGGCGAGTTGCCGGTCCGGGTGATCAGACCCGACGATCTCGGCCAGGAGGTGCGCGGCAAGGGCACCAACACGCGCTACGTCACCAACATCCTGCCGGAAGGCAAGCCGGCGGACTCGCTGCTGGTGGTCGAGGTCATCACGCCCGGCGGACATACGTCGAGCTATCCGCCGCACAAGCATGACCAGGACAATCTGCCCGCCGAATCCTATCTCGAAGAGACCTACTATCATCGCCTCAACCCGCCGCAGGGTTTTGCCTTCCAGCGCGTCTACACCGACGCCGACCAGGATGGCCATCGCGCGCTCGACGAAGCGATGGCGATCGAGGACGGCGATGTGGTGCTGGTGCCCAAGGGCTATCACCCCTGCGCAGCCTGCCATGGCTACGACCTCTATTATCTCAACGTCATGGCCGGGCCGAAGCGGACGTGGAAATTCCACAATGCGCCCGAGCACGAATGGTTGATGAAGGCCTGATCAGTCGGAGATTCCGGCTGAACTTGTTGGTCCAGCTCGGAAAAATCGTCGGCTAAGGACCCGTGGGGTCGATTTGCCTTCGAAAACCCTTCAAAGCTTCGTCAATCCGTCATGGAAATCACCTATGGCAGCGAGACTGACGAGGACTTTCGATGCGCTACGCCATCTATTTCACCCCRAGGCAGGACGAGCCGCTGGCGCGGATCGCCGCCAACTGGCTSGGCCGCGATCCGTTCGGYGCCGCSACMMGSCCGGTTGAGGCCGTGGCCGATCTGGCGGCGGCGGAAGTGGCGTTCCACACCGCTTCGGCACGCCGCTATGGTTTTCACGCGACGCTGAAAGCTCCCTTCCTCCTGGCTGCCGACGAGACCGAGACCTCGCTGCGCGCGGGGCTCGACCATTTTGCCGAAGCAACGCCCGTGGTGACGATCCCGCGTCTCGTCGTCAGCCAGATCGACAGCTTCTTCGCGCTCGTGCCGGAAGGACCGCTGCCTTCTCTCAACCGCTTCGCTGACGATGTGGTGCGCGACTTCGACCGTTTTCGCGCACCGCTGACCGAGGCCGAGATCGAACGGCGCAGCCCGGATTCGCTGAAGCCGGCCGAGTTCCGCAATCTCTGCCAGTGGGGCTACCCCTACGTCTTCGAGACTTTTCGTTTCCACATGACGCTGTCGGGCCGGGCGGGGCCACAGGAAAGCCCCCGTTTGCGCGCAGCAATCGACAGCCTGTTCGCGGAGGTTCTGCGGCAGCCGGTGCTGGTCGACACCCTGACCCTGTTTGTCGAACCCGAACCCGGCGCGCCGTTCATGGTACTTTCCCAGCACGCGCTGGGACGTCGCCCGGCCAGAAAAATCGCCTGAATAACCCCAGCCGGAATAGCTCCGACCAAGAAGAACCAAGGACTGCCTGAAATGACCGCCGAGACCGTTCTTTCCAACGCCCGCATCGTGCTTGCCGACGAGATCGTCGAGGGGTCGCTGGTGCTGCGCGACGGCTTTATCGCCGGCATCGATGCGGGTTCTGGCCGGACCGGCGAGGATATGGGCGGCGACTATGTCATTCCCGGGCTGGTCGAACTGCACACCGACCATCTCGAGGGCCACTACGCTCCACGGCCGAAGGTGCGCTGGAACCCGATCGCCGCAGTGCTTGCCCATGACGCGCAGGTGGCAACCGCCGGCATCACCACCGTGCTCGACGCCTTGCGCGTCGGAATGGACGAGGACGCCGACCTGACATCGGACGATATCCGCAAGCTGGCCGACGCGATCGAAGACAGCGTCGCGCAGGACCGGTTGCGAGCCGACCATTTTATTCATCTGCGCTGCGAGGTTTCGGCGCCGGACTGCCTCAAGGCCTTTGCCAATTTCGACGGCGACGAGAGGGTCAAGCTGGCATCGCTGATGGACCACGCGCCGGGCCAGCGCCAGTTCGTCAATCTYGARACCTAYGCCTAYTACTAYCAGCGCAAGCTGAAGCTGACKGACCGCGACTTCAAGCTGTTCTGCGAGAAGCGGATGGGCGAATCGGCGCGCAATTCGGCGCCAAACCGGGCGGTGATCGCCGCCGCCTGCCATGAGCGCGGCATCGTGCTCGCCAGCCATGACGACGCGACCGTTGGCCATGTCGGGGAGGCGATAGAGCAAGGTGTGCGCGTTGCCGAGTTCCCGACGACGGAGGAAGCCGCACGGGCCTCGAAAGAGGCCGGGCTCGGCGTGCTGATGGGGGCGCCGAACGTCATGCGCGGCGCCTCGCATTCAGGCAATGTCTCGGCGCGCACGCTGGCCAGCGACGGCCTGCTCGACATCCTGTCGTCCGACTACATTCCCTTCAGCCTGATCCAGTCGGCCTTCTTCCTCGGTGATATGGTCGAAGGTATTTCGCTGCCGCAAGCGGTCGCCATGGTGTCGAAGAACCCGGCCGAGGCCATTGGCCTCAACGACCGCGGCATCATCGAGCAGGGCCGCAGGGCCGATCTGGTGCGCGTGCGCGTCGACGACCATTTGCCGGTGGTGCGCACCGTCTGGCGGCAGGGGCGCCGCGTCGCATGATGGTGTCAGCCTTGATCGAGCGTGAATTGTCCGCTGAAACCTTTCCGATCCGCCATGGCGTCTTTGTCGCCGTCGTCGGCCCAAGCGGCGCCGGCAAGGACACGGTGATCGGCTACGCCCGCGCGCTCTTCACTGACGAGACCCGGCTGGAGTTCGTCCGCCGCGTCATCACCCGGCCGAGCGATGCGGCAAGCGAGGATCACGACACGCTGGCCGACGCCGCCTTTGTCGAAGCTGAGGCCGACGGCGCCTTCGCCATCTCCTGGGAGGCGCATGGCCTGCGCTATGGCCTGCCGGCCGATGTCGACTGGTCGGTCACCAACGGCCATGTCGCCATCGCCAATGTGTCACGCGCGATTATTCCGGTGCTGCGCGAGCGCTATGCCAATCTGGCCATTGTCGAGATCACCGCTTCGCCCGATGTGCTGGCCGAGCGGCTGGCGATGCGTGGCCGCGAGTCGCGCGGCGAAGTGCTGGCGCGCCTGGCGCGCAGCGCAAATGTGACCCTGACCGGCCCTGGCGTGACCTCGATCGACAATAGCGGTGCGCGTGAAGTGGCCGGCGAGCGCTTCGCCGAGATCCTGCGCAAGGCGATGGCCTTCTCGGACATGTCGGGTCTGATCTGATTTAACGCCCCCATCCCTCAAGCCGCAGCACGTGCGGCTCGATTGGCCCAAAGCGGCCGCCCCGTTGGCGCTCCACTTGCTTTCCCGATGCCTCCGGAGCGCTATGTGGTGCTGACCCCATTGTGATTCCGGGCCAAGCTTGCCGGAAAGGCGCCCAGAAGGTCCGGGGCGAACGAGACACGACAGGAAGCCTTGATGCAGACGCTGACGCCCATCCTCTCGACGGTCACGGCGGCATTTCTTGCCTCCTTCGTCGAGGTCGTCGAAGCCTTCACCATCGTGCTGGCGGTGGGCGTGACGCGCGGCTGGCGCCCGGCACTGACGGGTGCCACCCTGGCGCTGGCGGTGCTGGCGGCGCTGGTGCTGGCGTTCGGACCGCTGCTGGCGCTGGTGCCCATCACCACGCTGCAGTTCGTCGTCGGCGTGCTGCTGATCCTGTTCGGCATGCGCTGGCTGCGAAAGGCCATCCTGCGCAGCGTCGGCGTCATCGCGCTGCATGATGAGGAGGCGGCCTTCTCCAAGGAAACGGCGGCCCTGCACCACCAGGCCAATGACCGCCGCGCCGACTATCTCGCCGGACTGGCGTCGTTCAAGGCGGTGCTGCTCGAAGGTGTCGAGGTGGTGTTCATCGTCATTGCCGTGGGTGCCGCGCAYGGGCAGACGCTGTATGCCGGCCTGGGCGCGCTGGCGGCATTCATCCTGGTGATGCTCGTCGGCCTGGCCGTCCACCGGCCGCTGGCGCGCGTGCCGGAGAATGCGCTCAAATTCGTCGTCGGGCTGATGCTGACCAGCTTCGGCATCTTCTGGACCGGCGAGGGCATCGGCGCCGACTGGCCAGGCGCCGATCTCGCCCTGCTCGCCATCTTCGCCATCGTCGCACTGGCGTCCTTTGCCATGGTGCGCTGGCTGCGCGGCACCTACCCCGCAGCCGCCGGAGGGTTCGCCCGATGAACGCCGTTCGTCTTGTTGCCAAGGAATTCTTCGGCMTGTTCGTCGATGACGGCAATCTGGCGCTGCTGGCGCTGGTGCTGGTGGCCGCAGTCGTGGCGGCGGTGAAGCTRCTCGCACTGCCACCACTGCTCGGCGGCACGTTGCTGCTGGTCGGCTGCCTCGCCATCCTGCTGCAAAGCGTTCGCCGCGCTGCACGCGCGATCAATCGGTAGCTTTTGACGAGCTCCATCGGCCGACGTCGGAACCGTTGACGCCGAATGTAAAAACCGAAATTATGGTACCGGTATCAAGATAGTGGAACTTCTTGCCTTAGGCGCTCGTAGACAGGCGAATAACATTATAATAGCATACCATTATAACTCGCAGGGGAACCGCTGAATCTCCGGTTTGCAAGGGATGGCAGCGGGTGAGACCGATCTGTTTCAAATCCTTGGGCGGCCAGCGCGCCCCGCCCGAACGATATCGACGCCAGGCGCCCAAAAATGCATGGGAGGAAAACATGCGGACTTTCCTGGGAAGGGTCGGCGCCTTGCTGGCCGGCATCGTGCTGGCGCTGTCGGCGCTCATGCCGTCGGTCGCTTTGGCGCAGTCGGTCGAGGACATCATCGCGCGCGGCAAGCTGGTCGTCGCCATCGACACCACGACACCGCCCTACGGCTTTCTCGACGCCAATCTGAAGCCGACCGGCTTCGACATCGAGGTCGCCAACAAGATGGGCGAGGCGCTCGGCGTGCCCGTCGAATTCGTCACCGTCACTTCGCCCGGCCGCATTCCGGCGCTGCTGACCAAGCAGGTCGATGCGGTGATCTCGATCTTCTCGATCACGCCGGCGCGCGCCATCCAGATCGACTATTCGATCCCCTATGCCGGCCAGTCGGCGGTGGTCATCGCGCCGAAGAACACCAGCATCAAGGGTGTCGCCGACCTCGTCGGCAAGAAGGTCGGCCTGACGCGTGGCACCGGCGAGGACGGATTGCTGACCAAGGCCGCGGAAACCAATCCGGGCATCGAGATCCTGCGCTTCGACGATTATTCCTCGCTGCTGCAGGCGATGGTGTCGGGCCAGATCGATGCCATGGGCGGCGGCGACTATGGCGAGATCTATCTGAAGAAGGCGCAGAATGGCGACGCCTTCGAGCAGAAATATGTGCTGAAGACTTTCTATTTCGGCATCGGCGTAGCCAAGGGCAACGACAATCTGCGCCAGTGGATCAACACTTGGCTGTTCACGATGAAGACCGACGGCACACTGGACGCGCTGTCGATGAAATACCGCAACCAGCCGCTGCCGGTGCTGCCGGTTTTCTGATTTCTTCACTCCTGAGCGGGGCCGGCATCGTATCGGTCCCGCTTCCTTGATCTCGTGACGGGATATCAGTGCAAACCGCCCTGCAATTCGGCCCGATCCTTGTCCATCTCGACTTGCTGCTGCGCGGCCTGGAAAAAACCATCCAGCTGGCGGCATTGTCGATCCTGTTTGGCACCGCCATCGGTGTCCTCGGCGCCGTCGGCCGCAGCTTCGGCCCGCGCTTTCTGTCCTGGCTGATCGCTGCCTATGTCGAGCTGATTCGCAACACGCCGCTTTTGATCCAGCTCTATTTCGTGTTCTTCTCGCTGCCGCTGTTCGGTTTCAAGCTGTCGAGCAACACCGCGGCCGTCGTCGCGCTCTCGATCCATCTCGGCGCCTATGCGACCGAGATATTGCGCGCCGGCATCGAAGCCATCCCCGAAGGGCAGATCGAGGCGGCAAAATCGCTCGGGCTCAGCCGCTACCGGATCATCCGCCATGTCGTGCTGGTGCCGGCGGCGCGCGCGGTCTATCCGTCGTTGTCGGCGCAGTTCATCCTGCAGATTATGGGGACATCGATCGTCGGGGCTATTGCGGCGGAAGAACTGACGGCGGTCGCCAACAACCTGGTGATGCAGACCTTCAGGAGCTTCGAGGTCTACATCATCATCGCCATCATCTATTTCGTGCTGGTGCAGGCGGCCAGCCTGCTCTTCGCCGGCATCGGCAAGCTGATGTTCCGCTGGAAGGTCTGAGCCATGAGCTTGCGTGATTTCGGTCCTAACGAACTAATGTTCCTGCTCTTGGCCACGCGATGGACGATCCTTCTGGCGCTGATCGCCTTTGCCGGCGGCGGCCTGATCGGTCTCATCGTGGCGGCGATCCGGGTGGCGCCGGCACGGCCGCTGCGCTGGCTGGCCGCCGGCTACATCCAGTTCTTCATGGGCACGCCGATCCTGATCCAGCTGTTCATGGCCTATTACGGTTCTTCGTTCCTTGGCTACAGGCCGGACACGTGGGTGGCAGCGGCGGTGACGTTCTCGCTCAATGGCGGCGCTTTCTTCGGCGAGATCTTTCGCGGCGCCATCGAGGCTATCCCCAAGGGGCAGTGGGAAGCGGCGACGGCGCTCGGCTTCCGCTTTGTCAGGACATTGCGGCTGGTGATCATTCCACAGGCGATACGGCTGATGCTGCCGCCGACGGTCGGCTTCATGGTGCAGATCGTCAAGACGACGTCGATCGCCTCGCTGATCGGGCTGACAGAACTTGCGCGGGCCGCCACACAGGTCAACACGGTCACCTTCCAGCCGGTGATGGTATTCGGTACGGTGTCGATTATCTACTTCGCGCTGTGCTGGCCGCTGTCGCTCTACGCCGGGTATCTGGAGCGTCGTTTCGCTACCGGAACGACACGCAAGATCGAGAACCCGCTGGTGATGTCGGCGGTCTGATCCTTCAACCCTTGAACGCCGGCAAGGTCAGGCCCTTGACGCCGACGTCGAGCGCGAACAATCCGCCCGGGTTTTTCTGGCCGATGAAGTGGCTGTCGGGACGCTTGAGCACGGCGGAGGTGACATAGAGGATGTCGAGATCCTTGCCGCCGAATTCGCAGCAGGTCGGCAGGTCGGTCGGCAGCAGCACTGTCTGCATCAAGTGGCCGTCGGGGTCATAGCGGCAGACCTTGCTGGTCACCGGGATGGTCACCCAGTAGCAGCCTTCGGCGTCGACCGTGGCGCCGTCGGCGACGCCGCCGGTCACCGTCATGTCGATGAAGGTGCGCCGGTTCTCGATGTCGCCGGTGGCGGGGTCGAAATCATAAGCCCACACCGCGCCGGCATGGCTGTCGGAGAAATACATGGTTTTCGAATCCGGGCTCCAGGCGAGCCCGTTGGAGCAGCCGATGCCGTCGATCATCTTGTGGACGGAGAGATCGGGATCGAGCCGATAGAGCGCGCCGACGAATTCGATCGGCTCGCCCGGCACCTCGAACATCGAGCCCGACCAGAAGCGGCCCTGGCGATCCGGCTTGCCGTCATTGAAGCGGGTTTCCGGCATATGCGCTTCCGGATCGACGATCGCCTCGAATTTGCCGGTAGCCGGATCGAAGAAATGGAAGCCGTTGGTCATCGTCAGCACCAGGCCGCCCTTTTCGCGCAGGCCGAGGCAGCCGAGATATTCCGGCGTCTCGAAGACCTCATCCTTGCCGGTCGCGGGATCGTAGCGATGGATCAGCTTCTTCCAGATGTCGATCCACCACAGTACGCCCGCCTTGGGGTCCCAGAGCGTGCCTTCGCCGAGTTCGGCCCTGGCATCGACGACGCAAATGATTTCGACCATGGTCAGCCCTCTTTTCTGCGCAGTCTGCCGCCAAGGCCGGCGAAGGTTTCGCTGCCGATCGACACGGTGAGCAGGATGACCGCGCCATAGACGATAAGCAGCGCGCCGCTCGACAGGTTCAGCGCCGGCAAAAGACCGGTGAGGATGGTCAGCACCATGGCGCCGGCGACAGTGCCGAGATAGTGCCCGCTGCCGCCAAGTATCGAGGCACCGCCGATGGCCACCGCGGCGATCGAGGTGAACAGATAGGCGTCGCCCATGCCGAGATAGGCCTGGCCGGAATAGCCGGTCAAAAGCATGCCGGCGAAGGCGGCGGTGAGGCCCGAGATGACATAGGTGAGGATGGTGGTGCGCGCCGTCGGCACGCCGGAGAATTCGGCCACCGTGGCGCTGGTGCCGAGCGCATAGAGATGGCGGCCGAACGCCGCCTTGGAGAGCAGCAGCGTCGCCAGCAGCGTCAGCGCCAGCCAGATCAGCGCAATCACCGGAAAACCGCCGATGCGCCCGACCGACAGGAACTGGATCAAGGCCGGCGCCGAGGGGGTCGGCGAGCCGCCGGTCAACACCAGGATCAAGCCTTGCAGGATGACGTTGGTGGCCAGTGTCATGATGATCGGTGGCACGCCGAACTGGGCAACGCCGACACCGTTGATCAGGCCGATGAAGGCGCCGCCAGCAAGCAGCAGTGGCATGACCCAGACCAGCGGCAAATCCTGGCCGCCACACAGCAGCGCCATGATGATCGCCGCCGAATTGAGCACCCAGGGCACCGACAGGTCGATGCCGCCGCCAATGATGACGAAGGTCTGACCGAGCGCGACGATGCCGACGAAGGCTGCCAGCACGACGGTCGAGCGCATGTTGGAGACCGAGAGGAAGCCGGGCGAGAAAAGCGCTGTGACCAGGAGCAGCACGACCATGCCGGCATAGGCAAGCACGATCAGCCGGTTGCGGGCGAGGAAGGCGCTCATTGGACACGGTTCCTTGCGGCCTTTTCGGCGACGGAACTGGCCAGCACCGAGAGCAGCAGGATGACGCCGGACGCGACCGGCTGCCAGTAGCTCGACACATGCAGGACGAAGACGAGGTTGCCGATGAGGGTCAGCACAAAGGCGCCGATCAGCGTGCCGGCGAGATGGCCACGACCACCGAACAGGCTGACGCCGCCGATGACCGCCGCCGCCACCGAGGGCAGGATATAGTCCTTGCCGATGGTCGGCGACCCGGCGCCGGTCTGCGTCACCAGAAACAGCGCTGCGCCGGCCGCAAACAGGCCGGACAGGCCGTAGGTGACGAGATTGACGCGGGTGATCGAGACGCCGGACAGGAAGGCCGATTTCTCGTTCGAGCCGGTTGCCTGGATGGCAATGCCGACCCGGGTCGCGCGAAACCACCACCAGAACAAAAGCAGCGCCAGCAGCATCCAGACCGGGCTGGTCAGGCCGAAAAGTTGGCTGGAGGCAAAGCCGACCCACCAGCCGGGAATGCTGCCGCCATCGGTCGGGAGGATGATCATGGCGACGCCGTTGAGGATCGACCAGGTGGCGAGCGTCACCAGGAAGGGCTGCAGCTTGAGCAGCGAGATCAGCAGACCGTTGAGCGCACCGATGGCAAAGCCAAGCGCGAGAATGATCAGTGTCCAGAGTGCCACGGTCGAAGGGTCGTCGGTAAAGCGCGTGGCGGCGATCACCGTGCCGAGGCTGATCATGCCGCCGATCGACAGATCAATGCCGCCCCGCACCAGCACGATGGTCTGCCCGGTCGCCGCCAGCATCAGCGTCATCGCCGCCGCCGTGTCGAGGTTGAGTTCGTCCAGCGTGAAGACACCGGACTGCAGGCTGCCGTAGATGGCAACGATCAAGGCCAGCATCAGGCAAGCGACAAGGAACGGCGCACGGTCGAGGAAGCGGCCGCGCCAATCGATGGCCGGCCTGGCTTGTTTCTCTTCAGCTGACCTTTGAGCCATCTCCAACGGTCCCTCCGCAGCTGACATCACCATGCCTCAGGCCGCCTTGGTTTCAAGCATGGCCGCGCGCAGGATTTCCTCCTCCGAAATGTGATCTCCTTCCAGCGTCGCGGCAATGCGGCCGTTGCGCATGACCAGCACGCGGTCGGCGACATGGACGAGTTCCGGCATGTCGCTGGAATGAAACAGGATCGCATAGCCCTTGGCGGCAAGATCTCGCATCAGCTGAAAAATCTCGCCCTTGGTGCCGACATCGACGCCGCGCGTCGGATCGTAGAGCAGCAGCACGCGCGCCTCGGTAAGCAGCATCTTGCCGAAGATCACCTTCTGCTGGTTGCCGCCGGACAACGTGCCGGCAAGTTGCTCCGGCGTGCCAGCCTTGATGCGCAGGAAATCGACCATCTCCTTGACCAGGGCGGCTTCCTTTTGCCGGCTGAGAAAGCCGTTTTCGGTAAAGCGCTTGATGACCGACAGCGTCAAATTCTCGCGCACGCTCTTGGTCAGCAGCAGGCCCTGCCCGCGCCGGTCCTCCGGCACCAGGGCAATGCCGTCCTTGCCGGTCAGCGCCTGGCGCGGATTGTTGATCGAGACCGGCTTGCCCCACAGCTCGATCGTGCCGCTCGCTCTGGTGGCGCCGAACAGTGACTGGAACAGTTCGCGCTGGCCATGACCCTGCAAGCCGCCGACACCGAGCACCTCGCCCTCACGAAGCGCAAGGTCGACGCCCGAGAGGCGGCTGCCGCTGGAGAAATTCCTGACCCTCAGCGCAATGCGATCGGTCGCTGTTGCCACGCGTTCGGGATAGAGCCGGTCGAGATGCCGGCCGATCATCTGCGTGACGATCTCGTTGTCGGACACGGCGTTGGCCTCATGCGCGGCGACGGTAGCGCCATTGCGGAAGATGGTCAGCCGGTCGGCGATGGCGCGCACTTCGGCCATGCGGTGCGAGATGAAGATGACCAGCCTGCCTTCGGCCGCCAGTTGCCGGGTGAGTTTGAGCAGCCATTCGGCCTCTCGCGCCGGCAGCGCCGAGGTCGCCTCGTCGAGGATCAGGATGCGCGGGTCCTTGGCGAGGCCCTTGGCGATCTCGACGATCTGCCGTTCGGCCAGGGTCAGCCGCCGCAACTCCTGGTCGGGACGCAGCGTCGGGAAATTGTACTTTTCCAGCAGCGCCAGCGTCTTGCGGCGCATCTCCGCGCGATTGACGGTGCGCAGCAACGTTCGCGGTTCGTGGCGGAACCAGATGTTCTGCTCGACGCTGAGATCGGGGATCAGCGACAGTTCCTGGAAGACGGCGGCGATGCCGCGCGCCTGCGCGGCATCCGGATTGGCCGGGCGATAGTCCTGGCCGTCGACCAGGATCGAGCCGCCATCATGCTGCACGGCGCCGGACAGGATCTGGATGAAGGTGCTTTTGCCCGCGCCGTTCTCGCCGAGCAGGGCGTGCACCTCGCCGGCGCGGGCGCTGAATGTCGCCTCGCTCAGCGCGACAATGCCGCCATAGCGTTTGGACAGGCCGTTGACGGTGACGAGGTCCATGCTTTCGCTTTCGAAAAGCTCTCCCGACATCTTGCGATGCCGGGAGACAGGGTCGTGGTCACAGGATGTTACTTGGTACCGGCGGCTTCCGCAGCGGTGATCTCGACCCAATCGGGCGTGATCGGCAGCGTCAGTCCGGGCGCCTGGTCGGGGAAGGCATTTTCGCCAATCGCGATCTTGATCATCTTGGTGCCGGGATAGAGCTTGGACTCGAAGGGATCGGTGGTGACGAAGTCACCCTTGACCGAAACGGAGCGCTCGACCGGCTTCTTGCCGGTGTCGAGAATGTCGACCGCCAGCTTGATCGCTTCCGAGGAGAGATAGGCCGGGTTGGAGCCAAGGATGCACTTGGCGCCTTGCGTCTGCGCGCAAGTGACGGCGGCGACGTTGTAGGAGAAGCCGACGACCGGGACGATCGTCCGGCCGGCATCCTTCAACGCCTGGATGGCGCCGGAGCCATAGCCTTGCGTCATGATGCCGTCGATCTTCGGATTGGCGGCAAGCAGGGCCGCGACACCTGACTGCTCCGGGCCGAGCGCATAGTTGCCGTTGTAATAGCCGACCACCTTGATGTCGGGATATTTGGCCAGCACCTTCTCATAKCCGCCCTGCAGCTGCGCCGAGATCGGCGCGCCGGCGAGGCCGCGGTCGAGGATGATGTTGCCCTTGCCGCCGAGCTGCGTCGCCATCCATTCGGCCATCACCGAAGGGATCCGGTCCCAGTCGGAGGCAACGGCGAAGGCGCAGGGCTCGGTCACCACCTGGTCGAAGCTGATGACAACGATGCCGGCGTCGCAGGCCTTCTTGATGGTCGGGTTGAGTGCCGAATCCGAACCGGCATCGACGAGAATGGCGTCAGGTTTCTGGCGGATGATGTTGTTCAGCGAGTTGATCTGCGCCTGGACGGTGTTCTCGACATTCTCGATCTTGAGGTCGACGCGGCCTTTCAGCGGCCCCTTGTTCACCGACACGGTGGCGACACGCTCCATCTGCTGACGCCAGTCATTGCCGACGAAATTGTTCGAGAGATAGATGGTGTAGGGCTTCTTGTCCTCGGCGTGGCTCGGCGCGGTGCCGACGGCGATCGCGGAGATGGCAAGCGCTGCCAATCCGGCGCAAACTGTCTTCAGTTTCATGGTCTCTCCTCCTTGGTGTTTCCTGCATCAGCCGGTGACGGACTTCGCCATCTTGGTGGGCGCTGCGTGTAAATTGATACCGGTACCAATGCGCCTTGTCAATTTAAGCCAAGGCGCATTGGAGAGGCCTGGAGCGACCATTTCGTCGCCGTCGGAAGGCATCGTCATTTCGAGCCGGCGGCCTCGGCCGGGGTGATTTCAACCCAATCCGGGCTGACCGGAAGAAACAGTCCCGGTGCCATGTCCGGAAAGGCATTCTTGCCAACCTCTATCTTCTGCATGGTCGCATCGGGATACAATTCCGACGGGACCGGATCGGTGGTGAGGAAGGCATTGCGCAGCAGGATCTTCTTCTCCGCCGGCTTCTTGCCGTCGAGTATCTCGACCGCAAGTTTCAAGGCCTCGGCCGACAGATAGGCCGGGTTGGGTGCAAGGATGCACTGGGCGCCCTGGGTCTGGGCACAGGTCGTCGTCGTCAGGTTGAAAGGGCTGCCCGTGATGGGAACGATCGGACGCCCGGCATCCTGCAGCGCCTTGATCGCTCCGGCGCCGTAGCCCTGGACGAAGATCGCGTCGACTTGCGGGTGCGCCGCCAGCAAGCTGGCGACGCCAGCCTGTTCCGGCCCCAGCGCATAGTCACCATTGAAATAGCCGACCACTTCAATGCCTGGGTATTTCTTGATGACTTCCTCGAACCCACCCTGCAGCTGGGCGGAGATTGGAGCGCCGGCAAGCCCACGGTCAACGAGGATCTTGCCTTTGCCGCCGAGCTTCTTGACCAGCCACTCGGCCTCGACGCGCGGCGCCCGGCCCCAATCGGACTCCATCGTGTAGGCGCAGGGCGCGCTGACGATCTGATCGAAGGCGATGACCACGATGCCGGCCTTGCAGGCCTTCTCAATCGTCGGGTTGAGGGCTTCGCCGGAGCCCGCGTCGATGACGATGGCGTCGGGCTTGTTGCGAATGATGTTGTTGAGGGAATTGATCTGCGCCTGGACCGTCGTCTCGACCACCTCGACCTTGAGGTCGACGCGACCGGCAAGCGGCGGCTTCTTGACCGCGATATCGGCACTGCGCAGCATCTGCTGGCGCCAATCATTGCCGACGAAATTGTTTGAGAGATAAATGGTGTAGGGCTTCTTGTCCTGTGCATTGGCCGGCGCGGTTTCGACCGACAGGAACGTCGTCGCAATCACCGCAAGGCCGGCGAAAAATACGCCTGCTTTCATGATTTCCTCCTCCCGTGTTGGTGTCGGCAGCGCGGACGCCGCCGTCTATCGAGTACCTTCGAGGCACACCCCTTATGGACAGACTTTGTTCTTGTGCATGCCGTTGTCCCAGAACCGCTGCGCATCCTGGGTGACATGCACCAGGCAAATGCTAAGCGTCGGATGAGGCTTCGCATCCACGTTCAATCGTGGTCCTCCGCGCAGCCTTCATCTTAGCTATGATGCTATTATAATTTTATAAGGCTGTCCATGACCGAGACCAGGAAATCGGCGGACGCCAATGTCGCCGACCGGGTTCAGGACAGGTCGTTGGGCGCGTCGTAGGTGATGCTGAAAATATCGGCGGGGTGGCGGGCAACGGAGAATTCGATGCTGCGCTGGTCCGCCGACTGGTAGAGCATCTCCACCGTCAGCACCGGACTGCCGAGCGTGATGCCGAGGTCGGCGGCAACCGCCTCGTCGGCGATTTCGGCGCGCACCGTGACATGCGCCACGTCGAGCCGCAGGCCGAGATGTTTTTGCACCGAACGGAAGATCAGCACGTCGGAAAAGTCTTCCCGCTTCAGGCGCGCGCCGATGTCGGGCGGGAAATAGGTGGTGATCTGCGCCTTGCGCTGTTCGCCGATCGACAGGACGCTGCGCAGACAATAGCCCGCCTCGTCCTTGCCCATGCCGAAATGGCGCTGGAGCACGGGCGAAACCTCCTTGCGATAGGATTTCACCGTCAGTTCAGCGTCCTTGGTGAAGGCCGCCATGTCGGCGAAGTTCTTGAACTTCCAGCTCAGATTGACCGAGGGGCTGCGCGCCGCGACCACGGCCGGCTTGGCCGAGCGCTTCCGGATCAAGCCGTCGGCCTCGAGGTCACGCAGCGCCTGGCGCACGGTGATCAGGCTGACGCCGAAATGTTCGGCAATGGTCGCTTCCTTCGGCAACTCGCCGCCGACGGGGAAGGTGCCGTTGCCGATCGGCTCGCGCAGAAGATCGGCGAGCTGGCGATAAAGCGGGCCGTTGGCGCGGCCGAGTGTACGCTTGGGAAGACTGTCGATGGTGGGATGGTCCATGTGCCTCGTCACGCCTGTGTCGAAGCTTTTATAATAGCTTCCTGCGCCCGAGGCTAGGCAAGGCTGTTGACGATCAACCGCCTCAGACAAAGAGCCGAAGTGGGTGTTCGATCGCCGATTTCAGGGCCCCGAGCCAAGCGGCAGCGATTGCCTCGTCGAGGCTTGCCGCATCCACCGTCAGCAGGCATTCGGCGTGGTCGCCCGCCGCGTCGAGCGAGACGGTGAGGCGCATGGAGCGGCCGGCAAGGAGCGGCATCATCATCGGCCGGACGTCGCTCGCCGGCAGCAGCCGCAGCGACAGGTCCGCCGGGGTTTCCGTTTCATCACGACTGTCGGCCAATGCCGCAAGCCGCATTGCGCGCAGCGACGTCAGGGACATTTCGGAGATCACTGCGAACACGGTTTGCCGGCCCGCCAGCTCCAGCGCCACGGAAGCGTCGCCGCCCTTGGCGGCGTCCGATATCTCGGCAAATGCTCGACCAGCAGCGCGCAGCAGCACGTCGTCGATAGCGAATACATTTCCCAAGTTCTCAAGCGCCGCCAACAGGTCTTGCAGCGCGCCAAGAGCAACGGACGTCGCAAAGGCGGCGATCCGGGGAGCGGCCGGGGAAGGCGCCGCCGCAGGGGCGACGACATCAGACGCAATGACCGGCGCGACAACCGGAACGAAGGCCTGCACATCGGCGGCCAGGATGCGCCCGCCTGGGCCGCTGCCGCGAAGCGTTTCAAGCGGCAGCGCGCGTTCTCGCGCCAAACGGCGCGCATAGGGCGAAACCGCAAGACGCCTTGTCCGTGCAACGGCAGCATTCATTTCAGATACTCTGAATTGACGCAGTTGGTCAGCCGTCCATCGACGAGATAGGCATGCACCACCTCGATCGATTTCAGCCGGAGGTCGCGCATCGATGCCGGGCTGTAGAAGGCGGCGTGCGGGGTGACGATCAGGCGATTGGCGATCCATGGCTCGCGGCGGCGCCATGCCGCCAGCAGCGGATGATCGAGATCGCCGGGTTCGTTCGGCAGCACGTCCAATCCGGCGCCGGCGACTGTGCCCTCGCGCATGGCGGTTTCCAGCGCGTCGAGATCGACGATCGGACCGCGCGCGGTGTTGATCAGCACGAGACCAGGCTTGGCCGCGGCGAAGGCGGCGGCGCCGAGCAGCTTGCGGGTTTCCTCGCTCAGCGGCGTGTGGACACTGACGACATCCGCCCGCCCCATCAGTTCGCCCAGCGAATGGACCCGCTCATAGCCGGTCGACAGGTCGACACCGGACAGCAGATGCGGATCGTAGAACACCACCTTCATGTCGAAGGCAGCGGCACGACGTGCGGTGGCAAGCCCGATGCGGCCGAGCCCGACTATGCCGAAGGTGGCGCCTTTGTGCCTGCGCACCAACGGCGCTTTCGAAAAATGCCAACCTTCGGCGCCATGGCCGGAAAGCTCGGCGCCATAGGCTGAGGTGCCTCGCGTCAGCGCCAGCATCAGGCCGATGGCGTGGTCGGCCACTTCGGTCGTGCCATAGTCCGGTACGTTGCAGGCCGGTATCTTGCGCATGCCCCAGCCTGATGTGTCGATGTTGTCGAAGCCGACGCCGGAGCGCACCGCGATCCTCGCCCCGGGGAACGCGGTCGGAGCGGCGGCGACATTGTGCGTGGGCGAATAGTTGATGACGGCGTCGACCGTTTCGCAGACGGCCGGATCCAGCGTCGCGGCCTTGTCGTTGGTCGAGCGGGCGAGGACGAAATCGATATCGGGATAATGCTCGCGCTCGAGTTCGGCCTCGTCGGCGGCTTGCCAGTTGGCGCACAGGATCTTCATGCTTGCCCTTCGAATTTGATGGGTACGGATGGTTATTTCTTGATGCCGCCGATGCGGCCGCCCATCGGCACCACGGCGCCAACCGGCTGATCGATGGCGCTGAGTGTTCCGCTGATGGGCGCTTCGATTTCGACAACGGCCTTGTCGGTCTCGATCTCGGCGATCAGTTCGCCTTCCCTGACCGCATCGCCGACCGCCTTCAGCCATTTGATGACGGTGCCTTCGCTGACGGTGAGATCGCCAAACGGCATTGTTATCGGCTCGTCGTCACCGGGAGCGGCAACCGCTGGCGCGACGGGCTGCGGCTTGGCGGCAACAGGCGCAGGGTTAGCCGGCGCAGCACTTTTCAGGCCGACCGTGTACCAGTGATCCGGCACCGGCGGCTTGCCGGCAATGACATCGCGCACGCCCTGGACAATGCGGGCGGTGTCGACCAGCATGGCGCGCTCCAGCACCGGCGCGAAGGGATGCGAGGTTGGCSCCGTGTGCAGCCTGCCAGGGGGCGCGTCGAGTTCGTCGAAGGCGAGCTCGTTGATGGCTTGCGCGATCTCACCGCCAAGGCCGCACATCGCCCAGGCCTCATCGACGACGAGCAAGCGATGGGTTTTCCTGACGCTGGCGACAATCGAGTCGATGTCGAGCGGCATGATGGTGCGTGGGTCGATCACCTCTGCTTCGACGCCTTCGGCCGCCAGCGTCTCGGCAGCCTCCAGCGCGCGCTGCACCATCTGGCCGGCGGCAACGATGGTGATGTCGGAGCCGGCCCGCGCGATGCGGGCGACGCCGAACGGCACATAGTGTTCGCCTACCGGCACCTCGCCCTTGGAGGCGAACAGCGCCTTGGGTTCCAGCATGATGACCGGATCGCCAGCCCTCAGCGCCGTCTTCATCAACCCCTTGGCATCGGCCGGGGTCGAAGGCACGCAGACGATGAGGCCCGGCATGTGGGCAAAAACCGGGTGATAAATGCCGCTGTGATGCGGGCCGGAGGAGCGCAAAGCGCCGGCGCCGACGCGCACCACCATCGGCGCGCTCATCAGGCCGCTGGTCATGTAGCGCAGCTTGGCCGCCTGTAAAAAGATCTGCCCGGCGGTTTCGAAAGCAAAGTCGGCGAACATCAGGTCCGAGACGGTGCGGGCGCCGGTGGCCGAAGCGCCGACGGCGGCAGCGGTAAAACCCTGTTCGGAGATCGGCGTGTCGACCATGCGATCGGCGCCGAATTCCTGCCAGAGATTTTTGGTGTGGGCAAAACTGCCGCCGCGTTCGCCGGTGCCCTCGCCGAAATAGAGGATCGCCGGATTGGCGCGCATCTCCTCGGCGATGCCGTCACGCACCGCCTCGAGCCAGCCTTGCGTGCGCGTCTCGCCGACGGCGCGCGGCTGGATGGCTACAGCCGGATTGATCGGATCGGCAAACACATGCAGGCGCACCGTTGCCGGATCGGGCTCGGGCGAGTTGCGGGCGAAGGCCAGCGCCTCCTCGACCACCTTCTCGATCCGCGTCTCTATTGCCGCGAGCGCTTCCGCATCGGCGATGCCGTAGTCCTCGATCAGCTTCTTGCGGAACATGTCGATCGGATCGCGCTTGATCCAGGCGTCGAGTTCTTCCTGCGTGCGGTAAGTGCCGATGACCGGATCGCCTTCGTGGTGGCCGACCGTGCGATAGGTCTTGGCCTCGATCAGCGTCGGCCCCTTGCCGGAACGGGCGTGCTCGGTGGCCTCCTTCATCGCCAGCCAGACGGCGAACACGTCATTGCCGTCGACAGCAACGCCAGGCATGCCGTAGGAGGCGGCCTTGGTGGCGATTTCGGGATTGAGCGTGATGGATTTCAATGGGGTAGCGGTGGCGTAGAGGTTGTTCTCGCAGACGAAAACTGCGGGCGCCCGCTGCACGGCGGCGAAGTTGAGCGCCTCGTGGAAGCCGCCATGGTTGGCGGCGCCGTCGCCGAAGAAAGCGACGCCGATATCGTCCCGCCCCTGCTGTCGGGCGCTCATGCCGATGCCGACGGCATGGCCGATGCCGGCGGCGACGATGCCGTTGGTGCCGAACAGGCCGACCGAGCGGTCGTAAAGATGCATGGTGCCGCCGCGGCCGCCGCAAATGCCCTCAACTTTGCCGAACAGTTCGGCCATCACCCGGCCCGGATTGGCGCCCTTGGCCAAAGCGTGGCCATGGCCGCGATGGGTTGATGTGACCCAGTCGGTTGGCCTGAGATGCGCGCAGACACCGACGCCGGTTGCCTCCTCGCCGATATAGAGATGCAGGAAGCCTGGCGTTTCGCCTTTGCGGCACGCGATCTGGGCAGTGCTTTCGAAGCGGCGCAACAGCACCATGCGTTCGAACAGATCGAGCAGGGTCTTCCGGTCGGGGAGGTTTGGCGCACCCCTGGACTCCTCGCGTGTGCGCGCCACAGACATTGCCACCAAAGCCTCCCTGAATGCGTCTGACGCCGGGCGGCAAAGCGCCGGCGGCGAGCTTGTTGGCCGCTCGCTTCGGCACATCATAGATTATAATAGCATAATGTCTACTGGCTCTGAAAAGGGGCAGCGCGAGAGGCTAGATTTTGGTGATGCGCACCGTGGCGTCGGGCCGATGAAACAGCTCCGGCCGCAGGCTGAGGCCAAGGCCCGGCCCTTCGAGCGGCGCGACATGGCCATCCTTGACCGGCGGAATGTCGGCAACGATCTCGGTGTACCAGCCGGTGAAATAGGCCCGCACCGCTTCCTGGTAATTAACGTTCGGCAAGGTGGCCGACAGCGCGCAGCTGGCGGCATAGACGATCGGCCCGGTGCAGTCGTGCAAGGTGACCGGCAGTTCGCTGGCCTCGGCCATGTTGGCGATCTTGCGCGCCTCGGAGAGCCCGCCGCACCAGGCGAGGTCGATCATGATAACGCTGGCCGCGCGCTTGTCGATCAGCTGCTTGAACATCTGCCGCGAGGCCAGCCGCTCGCTGGCAGCGATCGGGATCGAGGTGTGGCGGGCAAGTTCGGCCATGGCGTCGAGCTCGTTGTAGCGGATCGGCTCCTCCAGCCAGGCGACGTCGTAGGTTTTCAGCGCCTCGGCGATGCGCAGCACCGGTGGCAAGGTCCATAGCCCGTGCAGCTCGACCATGATTTCCATGTCGCGGCCGACGGCGTCGCGGATCTTCTGGAACGGCTCCAGCGCCTTGTCGAGATCGGCAAGCGAGATGCGGGTGCCGTTCGACGCCTCGGCGGCGATGTCGAACGGCCATATCTTCATTGCGCCGATGCCTTCCGATTTCAGGCTTCTGGCAAGGTCGCCGGCATTGTAGCGCCAGGCGAGCAGGTCCTCATAAGGGCCTTCGTTGGAATCGCTAGGCTTGAGCGACCAGTCCTCGCCGCGCTCGAACAGCGCGTTCTTCTTGGTGGCACGCACGTGTTTGTAGCCGGCGCAGGTGTTGTAGATCGGCACGGTCTTGTGGGTGCGCCCGCCAAGCAGCCGCCAGACCGGCTCGCCGAGCGCCTGGCCATAGATATCCCACAGCGCGACGTTGACGGCGGAATTGCCACGCACCTCGGCGCCGGAATCCCGCGCGCCGACATAGACGCTGCCCAGCGTGCGGTCATGCAGCTCGATGTCGCGCGGATCCTTGCCCAGGAGATAGGACGCGACATTGTCGTGGATGTAGGCGGCAACAGGCCCCGGCGCCCAAAATGTCTCGCCGGTGCCGATGAGGCCGGCATCGGTGTGGACGCGTAGCCAGAACAGGAACGGGAACTCGGCCAGTTGCAGCGTTTCGAGCGCGACGACTTTCATCTTTTTTCTCCCCATTGCAGCGGACCGCACGGTCGATGGGACAATAGCACATCGGCGTTGACAGCCATTTATGGTACCGGTATCAATTCCGTCAAGATGGTCACCGGGAGGGTGTTCGCTTGCCTGCCGAAAATCAAAACACCATACCAAGGAGAGCCCTGGTCACCGGCGCCGCGGGTGGCCTTGGCCGCGAGGTGGCGATCCAGTTGGCCCGGCGCGGCTGCGTCGTCGCGGTGACGGATATCAATGGCGAGGGGCTTGCCGAGACTGCCAGGCAGATCGGCGAAACCGGAGCGGAGAACGAAAGCATCATCAGCGATTTCACTGGGGAAGGCGCGCCGGAAGCGGCGGTTGAAAAAGTCGTCGCGCGATGGGGCGGCATCGACATCCTGGTCAACAATGCCGGTTATGGCGTGATCGAGCCGTTTCTCGACGCCACCTTCAAGGCCTGGACCCGCACCTTGGCGCTCAATGTCACCGCGCTTGCCATGGCCTGCAAGGCGGCGGGACGGGTCATGCGCGACCAGCGCTCGGGTCGCATCATCAACATCACCTCGCCCGGCTCGCGCATGGCGCTGCCCGATTACACCGCCTACACGGCGAGCAAGGCCGGAGTCGATTCCATCACCCGCGCCGCCGCCGTGGCGCTGGCGCCTTATGGCGTGCTGGTCAACAGCCTGGCGCCCGGCATGATGGACACCGAGATGCAGCGCTCGACCGAGGCCGATCTTGCCCGCGCCAACGGCCGCAACGATCTGCAAACGTTCCTCGACGAGCGCACGCGCCGCATCCCGCTCGGCCGCCGCGCCGAGATTTCCGAGGTGGCCGAAGCCGTCATCTGGCTCTGCCTCGACGCGCCGAAATACATGACCGCCGAGCGGCTCAACATGTCGGGCGGGCTCGACAAGGACTGATCCGATGCTGCGAAATTCTCCACCCGGCAGTGCCGATATCGACGCGCTCGAACGCAAGGCAACGCAGTTGCGCCGCCATATGCTCACCATGGCGCGCGGTCAGGGCCAGGGCTATATCGGCCAGGGCCTCGGCATCGCCGATGCGCTGGCAGCACTCTATTTCCACGAGTTGCGCTATGACCCGCACAATCTGGCGTGGCCCGATCGCGACCGTTTCCTGCTCTCGACCGGACACTATTCGATCGCGCTGTGGGCGGCGCTGGCCGAAGCCGGCATCATCCCGGTCGAGGAACTCATCACCTATGGCGCCGACAACAGCCGGCTGGAAATGTCGACGCTCGACACCACGCCCGGCGTCGAAATGATCGGCGGTTCGCTCGGCCATGGCCTCGGGCAAGGCGTCGGCCAGGCGCTGGGCCTGCGCCTCGACAAATCCGACGCACGCGTCTTCGTCGAGTTGTCGGACGGCGAAATGCAGGAGGGATCGACCTGGGAAGCGGCGATGTCGGCCAGCCATTTCAAGCTCGACGGGCTGGTGGCGTTGATCGACTGCAACGGCATCCAGGCCGACGGGCCCGTGGTGCTCGACATGGAGCCGGTGGCTGACAAATGGCGCGCCTTCGGTTGGCAGACAGCGGAGATTGACGGCAACGACATGACAGCGGTGATCAGTGCATTGGCGGATGCAAGAGACCGCAACGGCAAGCCGAAGGCGATCGTGCTGCGCACACTGCCCGGCAAGGGCGTGCCGCGTATCGAAACCTCTGAGAAATCGCACTTCTTCCGCATCGACGTGACGCAATGGGACGGCATCATCGCCGAATTCGAGAAGACCGTGGGAGCAGCCCAATGAGCGGCGCGGCAATGGAGGCCGGTCGCACGCTGGCCATGGGCCAGGACGAAGCCATTGGCGGCGGACGGCAAAGCGTGGAGGCTCCCTTTGGCAAGGCGCTGGCAAGGCTCGGCCAAAGCCGGCCAGATATTGTCGGGCTAACCGCCGATCTCGGCAAATACACCGACATCTTGCCGTTCCGCGATGCTTTCCCCGAGCGCTTCTTCAATGTCGGCATGGCCGAGCAGAACCTCGTCGCCGTCGCCGCCGGCCTGGCGCGCACCGGCAATGTGCCGTTCGCCACCACCTACGGCGTGTTCGCGACGCGGCGCGCCTATGATTTCGTCGCCATCGCGCTTGCCCACTCCAACCTCGACGTCAAGATCGTCGCCGGACTGCCCGGCCTGACGACCGGCTATGGCGGCACGCATCAGGCGATCGAGGACCTGGCGCTGATGCGCATGATCCCCGGCCTGACCATCATCGATCCCTGTGATGCCACCGAAATCGATGCCGCGACGGCAGCGATCGCCGAGCATCGAGGACCGGTCTACATGCGGCTGCTGCGCGGCAGCGTGCCTGTCGTGTTCGAACCCGGCTACATCTTCGAAATTGGCAAGGCGCGCCGCCTTCGCGACGGTTCGGATGTCGGCATCATCTCTACCGGCTTCATGACCGAGCGGGCGCTGGACGCGGCCGACGCCTTGCGCAAACAGGGTATCTCCGTCGGCGCGCTGCATGTGCCGACCATCAAGCCGTTCGATGCCGAAGCGGTGGCCGCGTTTGCCGGCTCAGTTGGCCGTATTGTCACGGCGGAAAACCATGTCGTGGTCGGTGGATTGGCGAGCCTCGTCGTCGAGACCTTGTTCGATGCCGGCATTGCGAAGACAGTGACGCGCATCGGCCTGCCCGACCGTTACATCGAGTGTGGTGCGGTGCCGACCTTGCAAGCGAAATACGGCCTGACCACCGAGGCCGTCATCGCGACGATCGCTGCGCTGAGTTAGGGTTCCGCATGAAGATCACCGAGATCGAGACCTTTGCCGTCGGCGCCGGCTGGAAGAACTGGCTGTTCGTCAAAGTCCACACCGACAAGGGTATCCACGGTGTCGGCGAAGGCACGCTGAACGGCTTCATCAAGACCACCGAAGCCGGCGTGCATGAGCTCAAGCATCTCGCCATCGGCCAGGATCCGCGCCACATCAACGCGCTGGCAAAACGCATGCTGGACAGCGTTTCGCTCGATGGCGGCCATATCCACCGCACGGTGATCGCGGCGACCGAGGTCGCCTGCTGGGACATTTTGGGCAAGAGCCTCGGCGTGCCGATCCACCAACTGCTCGGCGGCCAAATGCGCGACAGCGTGCTCGGCTACGCCAATGGCTGGTACCGCACCGAGCGTACGCCCGAAGCCTTTCTCGAAGCCGCCAGGGCAGTATTGGCCAAAGGCTTCAAGGCGTTTAAGCTCGACCCGTTCGGCACCGCGCAAGGTTTCATTTCGCGCGAGGAGCTGGACCTGTCCTATGCGATCTGCCGGATGCTGCGCGACAAGCTGCCGAAGGACACGCTGATCCTGATCGACGTGCATGCGCGCTTCACCGAGATCGCGGCGCTGCAGGCGGCGCAGAAATTCGCCGATCTGGATATCTACTGGTGGGAGGAGCCGACCTCGCGCGACCGGCAGGAGACCGTGCACGAAGTGGCGCATCGCTCGCCGATCCCGGTGGCGACCGGCGAAATGTACGACACGGTCGGCCAGTTCTACGCGCTGGCTGCGGGCGGCGGCGTCAACATCTTCCAACCCGAGCCGATGTCGCTCGGCGGCATTGCGCCGTCGATGCAGGTGGCCAATCTGGCGCTCGCGCATGGCAGCCACATCGCCCCGCATCAGAGCGGCGGCCCGGTGGCGACGGCGGTGTGCCTGCAGTTGGCGGCGGCAGTGCCGAACTTCCTCATCCAGGAACATTTCGACGCCTTCAACGACCCGTGGACACGCGAGCTGGTGACCTGGCACCCAACGATCGATGCGAAGAACGGCCATCTGTCGCTGCCTGACGCGCCAGGGCTCGGCATCGACCTCAACATCGATGCGATCAAGGATCATCCCTATGATCCCAATGCCTATCTCAACGTCCATGCCGAAGGCTGGGAGAAACGCCTCGGCCGGCGTGAAGAGACGGCGAAACCGAAGCGAAAAAGCTGATCACGCGCTTTCGCGGTCGACGATCTCGAAACCGAGGCTGGTGATGGTTGGCACCTTGGTGTCGCCGCCTAGCCTTGCCAGCAATTGCCGCACCGCGCGCCGGCCCATCTCGTAGCGGTTGACCTTGACCGTGGTCAGCGGCGGATAGAGCTGGGCTGCCAGATCCATATCGCCATAGCCGGCAATGGCGATCTTGCTCGGCACCGCCCAGCGCCGACGGTGGCACTCCTGCACGGCGCCGACGGCCAGCGTATCGCTGGAAAAGAAGATGGCGTCGATGTCCCTATGGCGGGAGGTCAGCGTCACCAGCGCCTCGGCGCCGCCCTGCGCGGTGATCGGCACCTCGACCTCCATGTCGGCATGGTTCTTGATGCCGAGTTCGGTGAGTGCGGCGTGATAGCCGGTGCGGCGCTGCTGCAAGCGGTCATTGCCGTGGACCGGCGTCGAGACGAAGCCGATACGCTTGTAGCCCTTGGCCGCCAGATGCATGGTCATGGCGTAGGCGGTCTCGAAATTGGAGACGCCGACCACCATGTCGATCGGCTTGCGGCCCTTGATTTCGGAGATTTCGACCACCGGTGCGCCGCTGCTTTTCAGGAGCGCGCGCGCCGTCTCGCTTTGCACGAAACTCTGCAGGATCATGCCGACCGGGCGCCAGCCAAGCAAATTGCGAATCGATTTCTCCTCGGCTTCCTGCGTGAACTCGCCTTGCACCAGAAGCATCGAATAGCCGCTCTCATGGCATTCGTCGGACATGCCTTGCACCTGTTCGGCGATGCCCGAATTGATCAGCGGCGGCACCACGGTGCCGATCATGCGGCCGTGGCCGCGCATGCTGGAGGCCAGCCGGTTGGGCACGAAGCCGGCCTGCTCGATGGCCTCCAGCACCTTGGCGCGCGTTTCCGGCGAGACCATGTCGGGATTGGACAGTGCGCGCGATACCGTCATCGGCGCCACGCCGACACGCTTGGCGATCTCGCGGACGCCAAGGCGTCGCGGCTTCTTCTCGCCCGCCGGCGGCTTGTCGATCATCACCCTGCTCCAAGAGGCGCGATCCAGCAAAGCAGTATCCTGCCTATCGCGTCGCCACTTCATAGCGGTTGTGGCGGACAGTTTCCAGCAACCGGCCCAGCCAACGCATGATCAAGAATTTTCGCCATTGCGCGGAAGCGCTGGGCTGTCCTTCGAGCCCAACAGGGTCGCGTGGCGCGGCTTCTTCAGGTCCCGAGCGCGAAGGGCGTGAACGCGACCGTGCCGGCAGCACTTTCGCCTGGGGCGAGCACGATCACGCCTTCTTCCGGATCGTCCCATCGGCCCCGGTTGAACGCACCCGAGGCGTTGGTCTGCGGCTCGACGCAGAAATATGACTTGGTGGGATCGGCGTAGAGCATCAGGTGCTTGAAACCCGCATCACCCTTGATGCGCAGCCCCGCGCCGCGTGCCGGAAAGCGGAGCGTCGCTTCACCGCCCCACCCGCCATAGTCATTGTTGCGCCAGCCGCCCGGCAAAGGCCGGTGCTCGGCAAAATCGAGTTCGGGTGGCAGCGTGATCGGATCGCCCGCAATGCCATCGGGCTCTTCAAGGTAGAAGCGCCTGGCCCTGAACTGCAATGTCACGTCGGGATCGCGATCGAACCAGGGATGCAGGCCAAAACCGAACGGCATGGCAACCGCCCCGGTGTTGGTCAGTGTCATGGTCACACGCAACCCCTCATCGGAGACCGTGAAAGTCTGCGTCGCGTGGTACGAATAGGGCTCGGCTCCGGCAGCAATGTCCAGCGACAGCGTGGCGTTGGCAGTTGCGGCCTCGGTGACCATCCAGGCGTGTTGCCAACCACTGCCATGAACGTTGAATTTTTCGGGTGGATTGTTGGGTTGCACCAGCCAGCTTTTTCCCCCGAAGTCGAAGGCGTTTCCGGTGATGCGGTTGGCATAGGGCGTCATCGGGAACATGGCGACGCCAAGCACATTGCCGGCCTCGCGATCGTCGTCCGAGAGCTGGCGCATGAGATCGATGCCGCGCCAGCGCAGCGAACTCACGGAGCCGCCGATTTGCGGCACCAGCCCGACTTCGAGTGCTCCCGATCGGATGTTCACCAGTTCAGAAATTGCGCCCATAGCCTGCCATCCATCCACCGTCGACGCCCAGCATCTGGCCCGTCGTGTAGGTGTTGAGTGGATCGCAGAAGAACAGCACGGCCGCAACCGCTTCCTCGATGTTGCCTGAGCGGCCGACCGGTGTGTGGCTGAGCATCGCCTTGTCGCCTGACACCATGGTCTCATCCTCGACCGCCCCTACGCCGACGGCATTGACCAGCACCTTCGGGCCGAACTCCATGGCCAGCGTGCGCATGCCGGCGAGAATCGAGGCGTTTTCCATGGAAAAGCGCGGGTGGCGGCGCATCGGCATGCCGGCGGTAGCCGACAGCAGGAAGACGATGCGTCCGCTGCCGCGCTCTGTCATGGCCACCGCCATCTTGCGCGCATCGGCGTAGAAGGATCTCGGATCTCCGGCCGCATTTCCCGGCCGCAACGGACAGGACATCAGCAGGATATCGGCAGCGCGTGCGTCGGAGCCCTCGACAAGAATCCCGCCATTGGCCTGCAACGCCGTGATCGCTGCTTCGGCGACCGGGTTGCTGTCGCCATCTAGCGCCACCGCGGCACCGTTGAGGTCGATTTCCATGGCGTCGCTCACATCATGTATCCCGCCGTCCAGCCGCCATCGACGGCCAGCACCTGGCCATTGACATAGCTGGCGGCCGGCGAGGCCAGGAACAGCACCGCCTCGGCGATTTCCTGCGGCTCAGCCGGCCGGCCGAGCGGCACATGGGCCAAGAATTCCTGGGTGCGGCCGGCGAACTTGCCGTCCTCGCCATAAAACAACTTGGCGGTCAGCGCCGTCATCACCGACCCCGGGGCAATAGCGTTGGTCAGGATGCCCTTGGCGCCGAGTTCAATCGCCATCGATCGCGTCAGATGGATGATGCCGGCCTTGGCGGCGACGAACGGGCTCTGCAGGCGCATGGCGGCAAGCCCGACCACCGAGGCGATGTTGACGATCCGTCCGCCCTTGCCGGCGGCGAGCATGGGCCCAAGTGCGGCGCGGCTCATGATGTAGAGGCCGTCGAGATCGATGCCGGTGATGCGATCCCATTCCTCGGGAGGGAATTCATCCAATGTGACGCGGTGCGCCAGCGTGTTGACGCCGGCATTGTTGATGAGGATATCGAGGCGGCCGTGCCGTTCCATGATCGCGGCGACCGTGCTGTCGACCGATGCAGGATCACGGATGTCGGTGGTGCAGGCCATGGCGTTGCTTAGCCCGGCCGCGACCTGGCCGGCGCCCTCGCCGTTGATGTCGGCAACGACGACCGCGGCGCCATTGTCGGACAGGCGTCTGGTGATGGAACTGCCTATGGCGCCCGCGGCCCCCGTTACCAGCGCTACCTTGCCTCGCAAATCGCAGCGCATGTCCCGTCCGCCCCCGAACCAATTCGGGTTATGCTATTATAATATTCTCAAGGCGCGGACAAGCAATTGCGCCGCGGCAAGGCGTTATTCCGCTGGCGCTCCAGCGACGTTTTTGCGGGCCGCATCGATCATCAGTCGCCGTGCCCGGAACACGCCCCATTGCTGGTCGACCAGCACGCCGATGAGGATGACGCCGCCCATCACCGCGAAGTTGAGCGAGGACGGGATGCCGAGCAGATTGACSAGGTTCTGCAGTTCCTGCAGCAGCACGGTGCCCAGCACAACGCCGATCAGTGACCCCTCGCCGCCGCGCAGCGAGAAGCCGCCGAGCACGGCYGCGGCAATGGCGTARAGCTCATAGAACTGGCCGTGGCTGGCCGGCGAGATCGAGCGCGTGTACATGGCGAAATAGATCGCCGACAGCGCGGTCAGCACGCCGCAGATGACGTAAGCTGCCATGACGATGCGGCCCGTGCGGATGCCGGAATATTTCGCCGCCTCCTCGTTCTTGCCGATAGCATAGAGATAGCGGCCGAACACCGAGCGGTGCAGCACCACCCACATGACGATGGCAATGACGATCAACGCTATGAAGCTGTTGGGCACGCCATAGGAGCGGCCGGCGGTGAGGAATTCGAGGTCCGGAAAATTCTGGCCGAAGGCAAAACCGGCGGTGCCGTCGCCGGTGTAGAAGCGCGCCACGCCGCGATAGATCAGCAGGCCGCASAGCGTSACSACGAAGGGCTGCAGYTTSAGCCGCGTGATCAGCCAGCCATGCRCCAGGCCGATGATGGCGCCGAGCACCAGGATGAGCACGAAGGCAACCGGCCATCCCATACCACGCACGGCGATGAAGTCGATGAACAGCGTGCCCAGCAGCGCAACCACCGAGCCGACCGAGAGTTCGATGCCGCCGGTGATGATGACGAAGGCCTGGCCGATCGACAGAATGCCGAACAGGCCGATCAGGTTCGAGGTGTTGGCGAGGTTGATCGGCAAGAGGAAGCGCGGATTGATGATGGCGACGATGGCGCCCACCACCAGGATCAGGATCAGCAGGCCGAGATCTTTCTTGCTCATCGTCTTCTCCCCAATGCCTGCCTGAGCAGGTTCCGCGAGACCTGCGGCAAAAACAAAAAACTATTTCGGCTGCTTGCCCACCGCCAGCAGCAGCACGTTTTCCTGGCTGAACTGGTCCTTGTCGAGAATGCCCGAGATCTGGCCCTCATGCATGACGGCGATGCGGTCGGACACGCCGATCACCTCTTCCATGTCGCTTGAGATCATCAGCACGGCGACGCCAGCATCGGCCAGCGCACGCATCAGCCCGTAGATTTCCGCCTTGGCGCCGATATCGATGCCGCGCGTCGGCTCGTCGAGGATCATCACTTTCGGGTTCATGGCCAGCCACTTGCCGAGCACGACCTTCTGCTGGTTGCCGCCCGACAGCGTGCCGGTGCGTGTCTGCACCGAAGGCGCCTTGATGCCGAGATCTTTTTTCTGCTTTTCCGCGGTGGCGGTCTCCGCACTTGCGGACACCAGCGAACGCTTGGCATGCGCCGGCAAATTGGGCAGCGAAATGTTCTGGGCGATCGACAAATCGAGCAGGATGCCGGTCAGCTTGCGGTCTTCCGGCACCAGGAAAATGCCGTGCGCGACGGCGTCGGCGGCCGAGCCCAGCACAAGCGGCTTGCCGTCGAGCTCGAGCGTGCCGCCAAGGCTGGCGTCGATGCCGAAGAACACGCGCGCCAGTTCGGTGCGGCCGGAGCCGACCAGGCCGGCAAGGCCGAGAATCTCGCCGCGCCTGACGTCAAGGTCGACCGGCCGGCTGGGATAGGTGGGGGTGCGGATGGCCTTGGCCGCGAGTGCCGTGGCGCCCGGCGCCCGCGCGGCCTCGGAGGCCTTTTCGCGCTCCTTCAGCATGCGGCCGATCATCAGYTTGACCATCTGGTCGTGGCCGATGTCGCGCTTGCCCAGTGTGCCGGCCAGCATGCCGTCGCGCAGCACGACGACACGGTCGGCGACGCGCTCGACCTCGTGCAGGCGGTGCGAAATGAAGATGACGCTGATGCCGTCGGCCTTCAGTGCCTTGATGACGTCGAGCAATTTGTCGGTCTCGGCGAGCGGCAGGCTGGATGTCGGCTCGTCGAGAATGACCAGCCGTGCCTTGATCGACAGCGCCTTGGCGATCTCGACCATCTGCTGCTGGGCGAGCGACAGGTCGGCAACCTGCGCGTCGGCAGTGAAATTGGCGCCGACCCGCTTCAACAGCGGCGCCACCATCTCCCGCAGCTTCGTGCGGTCGACAAGCCTGAGCGGCCCGGCGCGCAACGGTTCGCGGCCGAAGAAGATGTTGGCGGCGACATCGAGATTGTCGAACAGATTGAGTTCCTGGTGGACGAAGGCGATGCCGGATCCGAGGCTGCCTTCGACGCTCAGGCCCTTGTGGGCGGTGCCGTCGACCGTGATCGTGCCGGTGTCCGGCGTGGTGACGCCGCCAAGGATCTTCATCAAGGTCGACTTGCCGGCGCCGTTCTCACCGACGAGGCCGATGACCTCGCCCGGTCTCACCTCCATCGAAAAACCATCGAGCGCGACAACACCCGGATAGGTCTTGCGCACGTTCTCAAGGCTGAGAAACGGTGTGGTCGTGGCTATGGATGTGTCGGAATAATTCATCATGCCTGACAGCGATTGGCGAGCCGACCTCTCGGTAGACTGACGATCCCAGCGGTCTTCGTCAATGCGCGCAGCCGGCTCAAGCAAAGTTGAGCCGGCTGAACTGCTTTCGATGTTAGTTTCCAGACATCGCCTTCAGATTGGCGGCGTAGGCGTCGACGTCATCCTTGCCGATGATCTTGGTCGGGATGATGATGAGGTTGCCGGCCGGGATGCCCGACTTGTCGCCCTTGAGATATGCGGCCATCAGCTTCATGCCCTGATAGGCCCATTCGAAGGGCTGCTGCACGACGGTGGCGGCAATGGTGCCTTCCTTGACGCCGCCCAGCGTGATCGGATCGTCATCGAAACCGACGACCGTGATCGAGCCGAGCTTGCCGGCATCGCGCAGCGCTTCATAGATGCGCGGCGTGTTGTAGGAGTAGAAGCCGACCATGCAGGTGACGTCGGGGCTGGCGACCAGCGCGTCCTCGACGTTCTTCTTGGCGCGCGCCTGGTCGATATCGTCGCCGCGTACGTCGACGAGTTCGATCTTGGTGCCGGCCAGGCCATCCTTCATGCCCTGGATGCGCTCCTTGGCATTGTCGGCGCCGAGCAAGCCGACGAAGCCGAGGCACTTGCCGCCATTCGGCATCGCCTTCTTGGCGATTTCGGCCGCCTGCTTGCCGGCATCGACATTGGACGAGCCGATATAGGCGACGCGCTTGGTCTGCGGGGCGTCACTGTCAGTGGTGAACAGCGCTGTTTCCGAGGCGATCTTGTTCAGGCCATCGGTCGAGGTCTTCGGATCAACCGCCGAGACCATGATGCCCTTGACGCCGGCCGTCACCAGATCGTCCATCAGCCGCTGCTGGATGGCGACCGAGGATTGTTCCGGATATTTGAGCTCGAGCGTATAGTCGGGCAGTTCGCCCTGCGCCTTCTTGACGCCGGCTTCGGCCGCTTTCCAGAAATCGGAAGCGCCGTTGACGACGAAAGCCAGCGTCGGCTTGTCGTCGGCGCGCGCGATGGCTGTCGCCGTCAGGCCGACAGCCAGGGCCGCGGCGGCCACGGATGCATTGCGTATCAAGGACTTCATGTTCAACCTCCCGTTTTGGTCCAGCCTTCGGGCTGACCGGTCTTGCTCACTAGAATTGCCTTGCTCATCTGAGTTTGCCGTTTGCGGCTTGGACGCCCCTCCTCCTCAGGGGTTCCCGGCACTGAAAGAATGGCGTCGTCCAGCCACGATCACGGACTTTAGAGACTCATCCCTCATTCGTAAATAGTCCGATTTGTCTGACATATCACATATCTGCTACAAGGCTCGCGGAGGCAATATCCGCTCACCATCGGACCATTCACGAGCACTCCCGCCGCACCCGGGACCCAGTGGGCTGGGCGCGACGGATTGACGTTACAGCGCATCTTTGTATTAGTAAACAGTATTAGTATTCGCCCGCGCCTGGACAGATCCGCGCGACATCGCAACCGATCTGCCGACGATGGCTTGCTTGCCAGCGCGGCAGTCCAATCCTTGCTATTCCTACCTTTCTGAGTACCCGGAGCCGCTCGACCGATGGATCAACAGCCTGCTAATAGATATAAATTCAGCGACGGTTTCTATAAATCGACGCCACCGCGGCATCTTGTCGGGCCGGCAGGCTGCCGCTAGACAGGCCGGGGATTGGGGACACGGATGCAATGAGCGAGACCAGGGATCCGGCCGTCGAGACCGCGAAGCGCCGCAAGGCGCCGGCAAAGCCCAAGGGGCGGGTCACCATGACCGACATCGCCAGGGCCGCCGGCTGTTCGCAGGCGACCGTTTCCTTCGTGCTCAACAATTCGCCCGGCATCCGGCTGTCGCAGCAGACCCGCGAACGGGTGATCGAGGCCGCAAGAGCGCTGGGCTACAGCGCGCCCGCCTTCTCGGCGCTGCGCAAGCCTGTTGCCGCCTTTGATGGACCCACCTTTGATGGACTCGACGGGGTGATCGGCTTTGCCGTCGACCAGCTGGCGACCAGCCCGGAGGCGGTGGTCGCCATCGAAGGCGCACGCCAGGCTTCGTGGAATGCCGGCAATGTGCTGCTGGTGGCGCAGACCATGGGCGACGCCGTGATGGAGCCGCGCGCCATCCAGGCGCTGACCCGGCGGGGCATTTCGGCGCTGATCTACATGACCATCTTCACCCGCGAGATCACGGCGCCCGACTTCCTCTACAGCCTCGACATTCCGGTGATCCTGCTCAATTGCTATACGGCCGACTACGCTTTTCCCGCCGTGGTGCCTTCCGAGATCGCCGGCGGCCAGAGCTCGACCCGGCATATGATCAGCCACGGCCACCGCCGCATCGCCACCATCACCGGCGAGCCGTGGATGCAGGCCGCGCAGGACCGGCTGAAAGGCTACCGACGCGCGCTCGCCACGGCCGACATCCCCTTCGACGCGGAGCTGGTGGTCGAGGGCGACTGGTCGGCCAGTGCGGGCTATGCCGCGACCGTCAAGCTGTTGGCGCTGAAGGACCGCCCGACGGCGATTTTCTGCCAGAACGACCGCACCGCGATCGGCTGCTACGAAGCGCTGAAGGAAGCCGGCCTGCACATTCCGCAAGACATTTCAGTGGTCGGCTACGACGACGAGGAGATCGCCCGGCATCTGTTCCCGCCGCTGACCACCTCGATCCTGCCGCACATGGCGATGGGCCAATGGGCGATCGAACAGTTGGAGGCGCCGGCGGCGCCCGGGCAGGGGCGCTATCCCATCACCAAGCTGGAATGCCCACTGGTCGAGCGGGAGAGTGTAAGGGCGGTGGCGGGCGGTTGATTGCTACCCACGACCGCTATCGGCCCCTTAACGACAGCGCTAGCTGTCGATGTCGATATCCCTGGTCTCCTGCCCGATCATCAGCGCGATCAGCGTCAGCACGGCCATCGCCGAGAGATAGACGCCGACCCAGAACGGGCTGCCGCCGCCGACGCGCCACAGCGCCACCGCTATGAATGGCGCGACGGCGGCGCCAAGGATCGAGGAGACATTGTAGGAGATGCCCGAGCCCGTATAGCGGACGCTGGCCGGGAACAGTTCCGGCAGCAGGGCGCCCATCGGCCCGAAGGTCATGCCCATGAGGGTGAAGCCGATGATGAGCCAGGCCATGACACCGACGGTGCCGGCCGCCAGCATGGGAACCCAGAGCAAGCCGAAGACGATGATGCCGAGGGTGATCGCGATCAGTGTCCTGCGCCGTCCCCAACGCTCCGCCCACGGACCGGAAACCAGGGTGAAGATGCCGAAGAACACCACGCCGATGATCATCATCAGCACGAAGGTCGTGTAGTCGTAGCCGAGACCCGGAACCGCGCCAGTGGGCGCAGCCCGGCCATAGCTCAGCGAGAAGGTCGTCATCAGGTAGAACAGCACGTAGGTCGCCAGCATGTAGAACGTGCCGAGGATCAGCTGCCGCCAGTGCGTCTTCACCGCTGCCGCCAGCGGCACCTTCTTGACCTCGCCTTTCCGGACCGCGTTCTCGAAGGCAGCGCTTTCCACGAGGCTGAGGCGCACCCACAGGCCGATGGCGACCATGACGATCGAGAACAGGAACGGGATGCGCCATCCCCACGCCAGGAAGGCGAGCGACGGCCGCGACGGATCGTCGGAAGGCAGTGCGGCCGCGATGATCAGGAACAGCCCGTTGGCGATGATGAACCCGATCGGCGCGCCAAGCTGCGGAAACGTGCCATAGATCGCGCGCTTGCCCCTCGGCGCGTTCTCCGTTGCCACCAGGGCCGCACCACTCCATTCGCCGCCGAGCGCGAAGCCCTGCGCCAGCCGCAGCAGGACCAGCAGCGCGGGCGCGAACCAGCCGGCCACCGGATAGGTCGGCAAGAGGCCGATCAGGAACGTCGCGACACCCATGGTGAGCAGCGCGCCGACCAGCGTGATCTTGCGGCCGCGCCTGTCGCCGAGATGGCCAAAAAAGATGGCGCCAAGCGGCCGCGCGATCATCGCCGCGCCGAACACGGCAAAGGAGGCGAGAAGCGCTGTCGTCTCATTGCCCGCCGGGAAGAAGAGATGCGGGAAGACCAGCACCGCTGCCGTGGCGTAGACATAAAAATCGTAGAATTCGATGGTGGTGCCGATCAGGCTCGCCAGGATGACGCGCGAACGCGGATTGGCGGGAACGGCGTTGGCGGACGCTGCGGTGGCTGAGATGGACACTGGGACATACTCCGACGGGGCTGGGTAGCGCCCTCTTCTGCTGTCGATGAGGCTATGGCCGAGTGGGTGGGAACCTCATCAGGATCGATGGGGATCGAAATAGGGGGCGTGTGGATTGTTGGCAATGATGGATGGGCAGACCAGAGGCGGGGAAATGGTCGGCCAGCTTTGTCACGAGCGTTGCGCGCTGGCCGGCCCCTGTTGGGAAGGGTGATATCCGACTACGAAGCGGAAGTGCCCGCTGACCTGCAATGGCGGAAGAGCCGTCTAGTTTAACTGCTCATGATGAGCCGAAAATGGCCGAAAGATGCCATCGTATGGTTTACCCCCAGTCGGCTGCGATTGTCTCCGCCTGTCTGACGACAAGATCCACAGCTGCTTTCTGCAGATCGGGCGGATAACCATACCGAGCCAGCAGCTTTCGCACCTCAATTCGCATTTTTGCCCGGACGCCTTCTTTCCGCGTCCAATCAATCGTCGCTGACGCCCGTATGGTGTGAACAAGCAACTGCGCGAGGGTTCGGAGTGTCTCGTGGGCCATCAGTTCCTTTGCTGATCCGTTGTCCGCCAGTGCCTCGTAGAATGCTATTTCCTCTTCAGTGAGACCTAACTCCCGAGCGCGCGCTGCATTGTCCCGAATTTCGTGGGCGAGTTCGATTAGCTCTTCGATGACCTGCACGCTGTCGACGGCGCGGTTATGGTATCGCCGAAGGGTGTCGTCGAGGCGATCGCTCAGCTTTGTCGATTGGACGATATTCGTTCGGGCATGTGATCTAATTTCGTCAGCAAGCAGTCGGCGAAGGGTCTCAATCGCCAGATTCTGTTGTTTGCTACCGCGTACCTCGGCAAGGAATTCTTCGGAAAAGATTGAAAGGTCGGGCTGGTCTAGTCCCGCAGACTGGAAGACGTCGAGGATCCCATCAGCCATAACCGCTCGCGACAGGAGTTGACGTATGTCGCGCTCGACCGAAATGCGACTGCGGCCGCCACCGGAGGTATACTTCACCAGGTTCGCCCGGAGGGCCGCGATCAACGCGATCTCATTCCGCTTCGCCGTGACCCGCTCGTCACCGGCGCTAATCGCGTAAGCGACCTCAAGCTTCAAAGCGACATCGATGAAGGCGTCGCGGTGCTGGGTCGACAGAAGGTGCTCAAGGCACTGCTTGAGAAGCGTAAGGCGCTGAACAGGACTTGCCCCAAAGAAGGAACGCCACGGTGCACCTTCCAGGAATGCCAAGGAGCTTTCAAGATTTGTAAGCGTCTGCCGAGCAGCCTCGTCGGCGTCCATCCGCACCTGGTCGCGATCGCCCTGGGTGTATTTCGAAAGAGCCGCCTTTAATTCGGCTCCGATACCGAGATAGTCAACGACCAAGCCACCAGGCTTATCACCCCAGACGCGATTGACACGCGCGTTGGCCTGCATGAGGCCATGCCCTTGCAT
>NZ_JBFUGJ010000009.1:0-61030 GCF_056402975.1 Mesorhizobium sp. P3_A9
GGATTTCCACTGCCCCGCCGGGCTGATAGACTCGGGCGCGCCTGGGAGGAGACAGCGATGCCGGTCAATCTCGACGAGCTGAAGAACGCCACCAATCTGCGCGGCCGCGGCGCGCGCGCCGGCAGCGTCTTTGTCGCGCCCGTCGACGGCCGGGCGGATGTCTCGGGCGAGCGCAAGGTGCCGCTGCTCGACAAGACAATCCCTGCACTTTTCTCCGACACCGCCAGCAGATACGCCACACAGGATGCCGCCGTCTTTGTCGGTCAGGACAAGCGTTTCACCTGGAGCGAACTGTCGGACACTGTGGATGCGCTCGCCGCCGGTTTCTTGGCGCTCGGCCTCGAAAAAGGCGACCGCGTTGGCATCTGGTCGCCCAACCGCTGGGAATGGCTGGTTACGCAATTCGCCACCGCCCGCATTGGCCTGATCCTGGTCAACATCAATCCGGCCTACCGGCTGACCGAACTCGACTATGCGCTGAACAAGGTCGGCTGCAAGGCGCTCGTCACCGCGGCCAGCTTCAAGACCTCSGACTATCTCGGCATGATCGAGACGCTGGCGCCGGAGATCRCSAAGGCCRCGCCCGGCAAGCTCAAGGCGCARAAATTGCCKGMKCTGAAGATCGTCATCCGCATGGGCGAGGACAACTCGCCAGGCATGTTCAATTTCGCCGACGTGCTGGCCATGGCCGGTCGCGACGAGCATGACAGCCTCGACCGCATTTCCGAGGGGCTGAAACCTGGGGATGCGATCAACATCCAGTTCACCTCGGGCACGACCGGAGCACCGAAGGGTGCGACGCTGACGCACCACAACATCGTCAACAACGGCAATTTCGTCACCTCGGCGATCAAGCTCACCGTGGACGACCGGCTCTGCATCCCGGTGCCGCTCTATCATTGCTTCGGCATGTCGATGGGCACGATGGGCTGCGTGTCGAAGGGCGCGACGATGGTTTTCCCGGGCGAGGGGTTCGACCCCGGCGCGACACTGAAGGCCGTGGCGCAGGAGCGCTGCACGGGCCTCTATGGCGTGCCGACCATGTTCGTCGGCATGCTCGACCATGCGGATTTCGCGACCTTCGATCTCTCCAGCCTGCGCACAGGCATCATGGCCGGCTCGCCATGCCCGATCGAGGTGATGAAGAAGGTGGTGTCGCTGATGCATATGTCGGAGGTGACCATCGCCTACGGCATGACCGAGACCAGCCCGGTGTCGTTCCAGAGCGGCGTCGATGATCCGCTGGAAAAGCGCGTCTCGACCGTCGGCCGCATCCATCCACATGTCGAGGTCAAGGCGGTCGACACCGATGGCGCCACCGTCGCCGTCGGCGCGCCGGGCGAACTCTGCACACGCGGTTATTCGGTGATGAAGGGCTATTGGGACGACGAGGAAAAGACCCGAGAGGCAATCGACAGCGACGGCTGGATGCACACCGGCGACCTCGCAACAATAGACGCAGAGGGCTATTGCAACATCGTCGGCCGGGTCAAGGACATGGTCATCCGCGGCGGCGAGAACGTCTATCCCAGAGAGGTCGAGGAGTTCCTCTACCGCCATCCCAAGGTCCGGGAAGTCCAGGTTTTCGGCATTCCCGACGCCAAATATGGCGAGGAGCTGTGCGCCTGGATCGTGCTCAAACCCAACCAGATCGCCACCGARCAGGAGATCAARAACTTCTGCGCYGGCCAGATCGCCCACTACAAGATCCCGCGCYACATYCGCTTYCGCACMGAATTGCCGATGACRGTGACCGGCAAGCCGCAGAARTTCCTGATGCGCRAMGCSATGGTSGAGGAGCTKGGSCTKGTGRYGCAGAAGACGGCKTGAGGGGTGGGCGCCTCGGTTTTGTCGTTGCGCTCAATAATGCCAGGGCCGCGCGACCTTGCGGCATCTTCAGGAGCCGCGGGTCGGTGTCGTTTGTCGGAGTAGAACGCTGCGCGATGGGCTTGCCGGCTTCGCGATGACATTGGCTGAGGGGCTCCCCACAGGCTTTCCGCTAGGTTCGCAGAACACATGGGGGCTTGAATGACTGGTTTCGGACGATCGGCGATTTCCTACGCGATGCCCCTCGCTGCGCTGGCGATGGCTGTCGCGGTCCGAGGCAGCGGACTGTCGGTAGACCAGGGTTTGCCGAGCACCCGGATCCTTGTCGGTTCGCTGTCGTGTGCGATCATGTTCGTCACCATTTTCGTGGTGCTCGACCACGCCGAGGCGGTGGCTCGGCGGGTAGGGGAGCCGTACGGAACGCTGGTGCTGACATTTGCCGTTACCGCAATCGAAGTGTCGATCATTGTTTCCATGATGCTGCATGGAGAGAACAACCCGACACTGGCACGCGAGTCCGTCTTCTCGACGGTGATGATCACATCCACCGGCGTTGTCGGCATGTGTCTCGCGTTTGGCGGCTGGCGTCATCGCAAGCAGGCCATCGTGCGGCAAGGGACCAGTGCCTATCTGGCGGTTCTGGCCGCGCTGACCGTCATGACGCTTATTTTGCCGACCTACACCCAGACCACGGATCCCGGCACGTTTTCGGCAGCCCAACTTGGTTTCGTCAGTGTCCTTTCAGTGCTGCTCTATGCAAGCTTCGTGTTCGCGCAGACCGTCCGGCACCGGGAAGACTTTACCCAGGCACAACCACACGACGTTTCGGTGCGCGCTGCCCCTCACGAGAACATCTCTGCCAGCGCTCTGTTGCTGATCGCCGGGCTGATCGGAATTGTCATGCTCGCCGAGCAGGTCGCGGCAAGCGTCGAAGATACGCTCGTTGCCTACCAGGTGACCCAGACTGACAGCATTGTGGGGGCAATGATCGCGGGGCTGGTGTTGATGCCGGAGGCCATTTCGGCGGTGCGCGCTTCACTTAACAACGAGCTGCAGCGTGGCTTGAATGTCGCGATGGGTTCGGCTTGCGCCACGATCGGCCTTACCATACCGGGAGTCGCAGCCGCCAGCCTGCTGACGGGGAGAGGACTGACCCTGGGGCTGCCGGCTGCTGATGCGGTCCTTTTGGTCTTGGCGCTTTTCACATGCAATGTAAGCTTCAGCACCGAAAGAACGACGTTCTTGACCGGAATGGTCCATCTTGTGGTATTTTTTACTTATGCATTTCTGATATTTATACCATGAGAGCTTTGGTGCAGGCGAAGCGCCAAGGGAGGCATCCTTCGCTACCTCAGACCGCGGATTTGAGGTGGTCGATGAAGGCGCGCAGCTTCGGCAGGATCTGGCGCTTGCCGGGATGATAGAGGAAGACGCCCGGCGTCGTCGCGGCGATAGAGGCCAGCACAGGCTCGAGTTTTCCCTGGGCAATCGGACCTTCGGCGACAGGTCGAGGAAGCTGCGCCAGCCCAATTCCCCGCATGGCGGCGCCGACCAGCGTTGGATAGTCGTGGGCGATCAGCGGACCTGAGACCATGGCCTCGATCGCCTCGTTGCCGTCGACGAACGTCCAGGGCGCAATGGCGCCGTTCGAGCGGCGCAGGCGCAAGCAGGCGTGGTGGCGCAAATCGTCGACACGCTCGGGGCGGCCGTGGCGCTCGAGATAGTCGGGACTGCCGACGACCACGAACGGGAATGACGGGGTCAGCCGCACCGCGACCATGTCGGTGGCAATGAACTGGCCGAGGCGAATGCCGGCATCGAACCCGCCGGTCGCCAGATCAACCATCTCGTCGCTCGCGGCGATCTCCAGTTCGACTTCCGGATAGGCCTGGCAGAACGACGCGATCACCGGCTCCAGGATCAACGGCACGACGGCGCGCGGCACTGACAGGCGCAGCAGGCCGGTCGGTCGTTGGCCGACATCACGCGCGGCCTCGCCGGCGGCGACGATCTCCTCAAAGGCAGGGCCGGCACGGTCGAGGAACCGCTGCCCGGCTTCGGTCAGGCCGACGCTGCGTGTCGTGCGGACAAACAGCGCCGCACCCATGCGGGCCTCCAGCGCGCGCACCGCCTGGCTCACGGCCGACGGCGTCACGCCGAGATCGGCGGCGGCGCGGCGGAAGTTGCGGCGCCTGGCGACAGCCAGGAACACCTCGACGCCCTCCAGCGCCCCATGCAGAACTGTGTAGCTGTGCTTCATAGGTTGTAGTGATTACAGCGGCTAGTCGAACTATGGAAGCGGGTTTAGGTAATCGCCTGAAGCCAGGGGGCCGCGCACCAGCTGCCGACAGGAGGCCAAATGCCTACGGAAATACTGTTCCAGATCCATCTCGTTCTCGGCTATGTCGCCTGGCTGCTTTGCTTCGGCGCCTATGGCCTGCCGTGGCTGAGGTCGATGGACCGGCTCGCGGCGCAACGCGCCATTGCCACCCTGCACAGCTTCCGCTTCTTCGGGCTCGTCTTCATCCTTCCAGGCGTCGTCAGCCCAGATCTGCCCGCAAGCTTCGCCACCTTTGCCGCCTATGGCGACTTCGCGACAGGCGTGCTGGCCATGCTGGCGCTGCTCACCGTGAGGATACGCCCGCTGTTTTGGTTCTTCATCGTCGCCTTCAATGTCGTCGGGACGGTCGAACTCGTCTTCGACTACTACCACGCCATCCAGGCCGACCTTCCTGCCCATGCGGGACTGTTTGGCGCCGGCTACGCGATCCCGATCATCTACGTGCCGCTGCTGATGATCACGCACATCGCCGCATTCTATTTCCTGCTGCGACCTCATCAGAAAGCGACGTGCGCCGTCACAGGTGATGCGGCTTCCTAGCTTGTCTGGGAGCGTGAGATGATCGCCGGCCCGATATCGCTGCGAACCCGCAGGTTCCTACCCCGGGGTTCTCTGACGCCGGTTTGATTGCCTGTCACGCCGCCAACACCGCCGCGCCGAGGCTGCGAATAATCTTCGCCAGTTCCACGCACTCCCCATGCCTTGCATTGTTCCGTCGCCAGGCAAGGCAGATCATGCGTTGCGGCATCGGCTCCTGGAACGGCACGATCTTGAGATCGGGGATGGTGCCGGCAGGCCCCGTCGCCATTTCGGGGATCAGCGTCACGCCGAGCCCGTGCGCCACCATCTGCAACAGCGTGGTCAGGCTGGTGGCGCCGTAGCTTGCCATTGCCACCGGTCGCACATTGCCGCAGACGGCGAGCGCCTGTTCGCGCAGGCAGTGGCCTTCCTCGAGCAGCATCAGTCGTTCCAGCGCCGGGCTTTCAGGCGGAACCGGCGGCGAGGCGAAGGCCGGATCACCAGCCGGCACGGCGAGGAAGAACCGGTCGGGGAAGAGCGCCTCGGTAACCAGGCCGGGATGGTCGAGCGGAAGGGCGGCGATGAAGGCGTCGAGCTTTCGCGATGCGATGTCCTCGACCAGGGCGGCAGTGACTGCCTCGCGCAGTTCGAGCTGCAAGGCTGGAAAGTGCTTCTTCAACTCGGGCAGGGCGCGCGGCAAAAGATAGGGCGCGACGGTCGGGATGATGCCCAGCCGGAAGCGCCCCTCCATGGCCGTGCGGCCGCGCCGGGCCGTCGTTTCGACGTCGCGTATGTCGGCCAGGATGCGCTCAATGCGCGGCAACAGTGCGACCGCCTCGTCGGTCATGCGCACCGATTTGCCGCCGCGTTCGAACAGCCGGCAGTTCAGCCGCTGCTCCATTTCCGCGATCTGCGAGGACAGCGCCGGCTGGCTGACACCGGCAAGTTTGGCCGCACGCCCGAAATGCAGCGTCTGCGCCAGCGCGTCGAAATAGTGCATCTGGCGAACTGTCAATCCGATCATAAGAAAATCCTATCGAAATGAACAGGAAAGGCAATTTGTTTTTATCGCAAATGCGGCCTAGTCTGGAATCGTTCCAGATTGGTGCGGTCGCTGGCCGGCCCCAAAATCCTGGCAAAAAATCAACCTCGGCAAAAGCAAACCTCGGCAAAATCGGAGACTGAAGATGGACGCGAACACCGATGACAAAAGCGCGGGCAAATGCCCGGTCGCGCATGGATCCGCCGGCCGGATCAACCGTGACTGGTGGCCGAACCAGCTAAATGTCCAGATCCTGCACCAGCAGTCGTCTCTGTCCGACCCGATGGGCGAGGCGTTCGATTATGCCGAGGAATTCAAAAGCCTCGACCTCGACGCCGTGATCAAGGATTTGCATGCGCTGATGACGGATTCGCAGGAATGGTGGCCGGCCGATTTCGGCCATTACGGTCCGCTGTTCATCCGCATGGCGTGGCACAGCGCCGGCACCTACCGCATCGCCGACGGCCGTGGCGGCGCCGGGGCCGGCCAGCAGCGTTTCGCGCCGCTCAACAGCTGGCCGGATAACGTCAACCTCGACAAGGCCCGCCGGCTGCTGTGGCCGATCAAGCAGAAATATGGCCGCAAGATCTCCTGGGCCGACCTTCTGATCCTCACCGGCAACGTTGCGCTGGAATCGATGGGGTTCAAGACCTTTGGCTTCGCCGGTGGTCGCGCCGACGTCTGGGAGCCCGAGCAGGACGTCTACTGGGGTCCTGAAGGCAAGTGGCTGGCCGACGAGCGCTACAGYGGCGACCGCGACCTGCAGAACCCCCTCGGCGCCGTGCAGATGGGCCTGATCTACGTCAACCCGGAAGGGCCGAACGGCAAGCCTGATCCGCTGGCCTCGGCGCGCGACATCAGGGACACTTTCGCCCGCATGGCGATGAATGACGAGGAGACCGTAGCGCTCATCGCCGGTGGCCACACCTTCGGCAAGACCCATGGTGCCGGCGACGCAACGCTGGTCGGTGTCGAGCCGGAAGGCGCCGACATCGAGCAGCAGGGCCTCGGCTGGGCCAACAAGTTCGGCACCGGCAAGGGCGGCGACGCCATCGGCAGCGGCCTGGAAGTGACCTGGACGACGACGCCGACCAAGTGGAGCAACGACTTCTTCGACAATCTGTTCGGCTTCGATTGGGAATTGACCAAGAGCCCGGCCGGCGCGCATCAGTGGACGCCGAAGGATGGCGCCGGCGCCGGCACCGTGCCGGACGCGCACAATGCGTCCAAGCGCCATGCGCCCGCAATGCTGACCAGCGATCTGGCCCTGCGCTTTGATCCTTCCTACGAGACGATCTCGCGCCGCTTCCATGAGAACCCGGATCAGTTCGCCGACGCCTTCGCCCGCGCCTGGTACAAGCTGACCCACCGCGACATGGGCCCGGTCGTGCGTTATCTCGGCCCGTTGGTTCCCCGGGAAGAGCTGCCGTGGCAGGACATCATCCCGGCGGTCGATCACGTGCTGATCGACGAGCAGGATGCGGCGGCGCTCAAGGCCAAGATCCTGGCCTCCGGCCTGTCGGTGTCGCAGTTGGTCTCGACGGCGTGGGCGTCGGCCTCGACCTTCCGTGGCTCCGACAAGCGCGGCGGCGCCAATGGTGCGCGCATCCGCCTCAGCCCGCAGAAGGACTGGGCCGTCAACCAGCCGGCCGATCTCGCCAAGGTGCTCGAGAAGCTTGAGGCGATCGCCAAGGACTTCAACGCTGCGCAGACCGGCAGCAAGAAAGTCTCGCTTGCCGACCTGATCGTTCTTGGCGGCAATGCGGCCATCGAGAAGGCCGCCGGCCACAGCGTCGACGTTCCGTTCTGGCCCGGCCGCATGGACGCCTCGCAGGAGCAGACCGACATCCACTCCTTCGCGCCGCTGGAGCCGACGATTGACGGTTTCCGCAACTATGTCAGCGGCAAGCAGCGCCAGACGGTAGAGGAGGCGCTGGTCGACCGGGCGCAGTTGCTGACGCTGACGGCGCCTGAGTTGACCGTTCTTGTCGGCGGCCTGCGCGTTCTCGGCGCCAATACCGGGCAGTCGAAGCATGGTGTCTTGACCACCAAGCCGGAAACGCTGAGCAACGACTTCTTCGTCAACCTTCTCGACATGGGCACGGAGTGGAAGGCAGCGTCGGACGCCAAGGACGTGTTCGAAGGCCGCGACCGCAAGACCGGCGAAGTCAAGTGGACCGGCACCCGCGCCGACCTGATCTTCGGCTCGCACTCGCAGCTGCGGGCGCTCGCCGAAGTCTATGCGACGGCGGATGCCAAGGCGAAGTTTGCGAAAGACTTCGTCGTTGCCTGGACCAAGGTGATGAACGCCGACCGCTTCGATATCGCCGGCTGATCCAGACAGAAGTCGATTCAACAAAAAAGGCGCGGGCCGTGGCCCGCGCCTTTTGCATTCAGGCTTTCGAGATCAATCCTTCTCGAAGATACGCGCCTTGGCGACGACGCCGGCGATGGCGCCGCCGATCAGCGGTGCGACGATGAACAGCCAGAGCTGGCTGAGCGCGGCACCGCCGGTGAACAGTGCCGGGCCGATTGAGCGGGCCGGATTGACCGAGGTGCCGGTGACCGGGATCATGGCGAAGTGAATGCCGGCCAGCGTCAGGCCGATGACCAGGCCGGCAAACGCCGTCGAGTGCTTTTCAGCGGTGACGCCGAGGATCACGGTGACGAAGGTGAAGGTGCCGATCAGCTCCCACAGGAAGGCCGAACTCATGCCCCATTTCGTCACATCCCAGCCATTGGCACCGAAGTTGGTGATGGGTTCGCCGGCCTTGCCGGAGACGATGATCCACAGCGCCAGCGAAGCCAGGATGGCGCCGATGATCTGCGCGATCCAATAGGGGATGACGTCCTTTGCCGGCAGCCGGCCGGCGAGGAAGACGCCGAGCGTCACCGCCGGATTGAGATGCGCGCCCGAAATCGGGCCGATCGCATAGGCCGCCGCGATGAGGCCGATGCCGAATGCCAGACCGATGCCTTCCTGACCAAGCGGCAGCGCGCCGCCGAAGCCGCCCGTCACCACCGACGCCGTGCCGATGAACACCAACAGAAATGTGCCCAAAACTTCCGCAAGATAAGTTTTCATTGCCCTCTCCTCGTAGCGATCCGCCGGTCCGCGTTTTCCGCGCCGCGAATCATGGTGTGAAGAGTATTCCCAACGCAAAAACTTGGGAAGCAGAGCGGTTGCGCCACACGCCGTGCTTGCAGTCGCCAGGTGTGAACATTAGAGACCTGTCATCTATTGATCGATTTGCTGTTGCCGGCCAGGGATATTCACTGGTCGAGCGGATTCGTCGGCCTCGGTCAGGATTGCCTTCGCGGGCGCAAGCGGGGTTCAATCCGGACGCGAAAGGCTCTAAGAGCAGGCGATAGTTCTCGATTTGATGGAATGATGAATGCGACTGGGCGGACGGCTGGCTGCGGCCATCGAAGTGCTGGARGACATTGGCCGGCGTCACCGGCCRGTGGCCGATGCGCTGAAGGATTGGGGCCTGTCGCACCGCTTCGCYGGCGGCGGTGAYCGCGCGGCAATCGGCAACATCGTCTACGACGCGCTGCGCCACAAACGCTCCGCCGGCTGGCTGCTCGGCGAAGACACGCCGCGCGCCATCGGCTTYGGCGCYTTGCTGCTTGAATGGGGSCAGACGGCGCAGTCGCTCAACGACGCGCTCGACGGTGACAAGTTCGCGCCGCCGCTGCTCAGCGACACCGAGCTGCAGACGATCGCCGGTCGCCGGCTTGCCGCCGCGCCGCCCGCGGTGCGTGCCGACATACCCGACTGGTGCGAACCGCTTTTCGAACGGGCTTTTGGCGAGACATGGGTCGAGGAGGGCGCGGCGCTGGCGACCCGCCCGCCGCTCGACATCAGGGTCAACACGCTGCAGGCCGATCGCGCCAAGGTGCTCAAGGAACTGGCCGAGACCGGGGCGCAGGCGGCGCGGATCGCGCCGCTCGGCATCCGCATTCCGCCGATCGACGGTGACGGCAGGCACCCGAACGTGCAGTCCGAACCCGCTTTCCAGAAGGGCTGGTTCGAGGTCCAGGATGAGGGCTCGCAAATAGCAGCGACACTTGCCGGCGCCGAGGCCGGCATGCAGGTGCTCGACTTCTGCGCCGGCGCCGGCGGCAAGACACTGGCGCTGTCGGCTGCAATGGACAACCGCGGCCAGATCTTTGCCCACGATGCCGAAAAGGCGCGGCTGGCGCCGATCTTCGACCGCATCCGCCGCTCGGAAAACCGCAATGTCCAGGTCGTCACCAAGCCGGCTGAACTCAGCCCCCTCGCCAATCATATGGACATCGTGCTGGTCGATGCGCCCTGTACCGGCAGCGGCACCTGGCGGCGCCGCCCCGATGCCAAATGGCRGCTGACGCAAAGGCAGCTCGACGCCCGCAAGGGCGAACAGTCGGCGATCCTCGATGCCGCCAAGTTGTATGTCAAACCCGGCGGTCTGCTGGTCTACATCACCTGTTCGGTATTCGACGAAGAGAATGGCGAGCAGATCGCGGCGTTTCGCGAGCGGCACAAAGGCTTTGCCCTGGTCGATCACCGCACGCTCTGGGACAATCGTTTTCCAGGCCACGCGGCAGCCGCGCGGATCGGCGCTGGCGGGGATATTTCGTTATCGCCGGCGTTGAGCGGCACTGATGGGTTTTACTTCTGCGCCATGCGCAGGGCGAATTGACGCTGCCGTTGACAGCTGGCGACAGCGCTCCAGTTGCAGATGCGCGGCGTCGGGCCGCCACGGGGTGGAATTCTTGCATAGATATCTGTCGCTTCTGCTGTTCCTCGTCCTGGTGCTGGGCGGTGGCCTAGCGATCGGTTACGCAACGTTGCCGGGCGCTTGGTATGCGTCGCTGGCCAAGCCGCCCTTCAATCCGCCCAACTGGGTCTTTGGGCCTGCCTGGACCCTGCTCTATGTGCTGATCGCTGTGGCTGGCTGGCGAACATGGAGAAGAGAACCTACAGGATCGGCGATGAAGGTCTGGGGCATCCAGCTCGTCCTGAATTTCGCGTGGTCGCCAACCTTCTTCGGCGCCAAGATGATGGGGCTTGCCTTGGTCGTCATCGTCTTTCTCTTCGCCAGCATCGGGTTGTTCATCACCAGCGTCTGGAACCGAGACAGGCTTTCCGGCTGGTTGTTCACGCCTTACGCGGCATGGGTGGCCTTCGCCACATTGCTCAACGCCTCGCTGCTCTGGTTGAACTAGGGAGGCGGCGATGTCGTTTTGTTGCAGTGCAGCAAAAGCATTTGCCTGCCGCTCGTGCCTCTGCGATAAGCTTTCCCGGCAAACGTGAAGGCATCAGCGATGGCAGCAAAGATCGTACCGGCTCCCGACTATGAGGATCGCGTCAGGGCATCCTTCGCCCGCCAGCAGGCTATGGCGACGATCGGCGCCGAGCTGACATTGGTGACGCCCGGCATCATCGAGATCGAGATGCCCTATTCGGTCGCCTTGACCCAGCAGCATGGTTTTCTCCACGCCGGCGTCATCTCTACAGCGCTCGACTCGGCCTGCGGCTATGCCGCTTTTTCCCTGATGCCGGAAAATTCCGGCGTGCTGACCATCGAGTTCAAGGTCAACCTTCTGGCGCCGGGAAGGGGCGAGCGTTTCCTGTTCCGTGGCTCGGTGACCAAGCCCGGCCGCACCATCATCGTTGCCGATGGCCAGGCCTATGCCTTCGCCGCCGACGGCGAGGCCAAGCTGATAGCCACCATGACCGGCACAATGATGACGGTGGTGGGCCGTGACGGGATTGCTGGGTGAGGAGCGGTCCGCGTAGCGGACGAAAAGCCCCCGAATGGGCCTTTCGAGCGACGAACGCCCGGAGCCATAGCGAAGGGCCGGGCGCCGGTGAGGGCACGTCGCTCCTCTTGTCTCCAGCGTAGGTAGTAGTGCAGGGAGGTGCAGGGTCATGACCGGTAATGTTACGCGAGTTGGCGGCAAGGATGTCCTCTTCGTCATGGCGGCGCAGGCCGAATATGGCCCGCATCTTCAGCGGCTGTTCACGCCGCTGATGACAGGCGTCGGCCCCGTCGAAGCCGGTGTCCGGCTCGGCGCCGAACTCTCCTGGTTGAAATCCGAGAAGGCTTTGCCGGACCTCGTCGTGTCGCTCGGCTCAGCCGGCAGCCGGACCCTGGAACAGACGGARATCTATCAGGCCGTCTCCGTCAGCTATCGCGACATTGACGCCTCGCCGCTGGGTTTCGAGAAAGGCGCGACGCCGTTTCTCGACCTGCCGGTGACCGTACCGCTGCCGTTTCGTATCCCCGAAATCAAGCAAGCCACGCTGTCGACCGGCGGCGCCGTCATCACCGGTTCCGCCTATGACACGATCGCGGCTGACATGGTCGACATGGAGACCTTCGCCTGCCTGCGCGCCTGTCAGTTGTTCGACATCCCTCTCATCGGGCTGCGCGGCATTTCCGACGGCGCGGCGGATTTGCGGCATGTCGGCGACTGGACTGAATATCTGCACGTCATAGATGAGAAGCTGGCGGACGCCGTCATGCGCCTCGAACAGGCGGTCGGTGCCGGCCTACACGGCGCGCCTGAGCGCAATCAGGTCAAGCCGTGAGGTTCTCCGGATCGCCGAAATCGATGCGCGAGATGCGCCCGCGCGCAATGCCGGTCGCATCGACATAGTCGATGGCTCCCGGTGTATGATCGAGTTTCCAGGAGCCTGTCGGGCCGTCCTGCCATTCGACCTTGTAGCCATCGTCTTGCAGCGTCCAAAGTCCATGGAAACGGTTGCCGTCCGGCAATAGCATGTGCGCCCGGTCCTCGGTTTCGTAGTGGATGAAGGCGCTCTTGCCGCCCATGTCGACGACATGCGTGGTGCCGATCATGATAATGGCCAGCGTATCCTTGTTCAGAATTGTCATTATCCCTGTCCATAGGTTTGAGTTCGAAAGCGCTCGACGCAAGCAAAGTCGTCAAGTATCTTGACTATATGGAGTCGCAATAAAGTGGTCAAGGAGCTTGACGAAAAAACCGAAGCGCTGCCCGACCACGTCGGCTGGCGCCTGTGGCAGGCAAGCCGTGCCTGGCAGGCCGAATTCGCTGCCGCGATGCGCATCGCCGGCCACGGCTGGTTCACCGAAGCGCGCGCCGGGCTGCTGGGACATATTCCTCGCGGCGGCATTCGTCAGGCGGCATTGATCGAGCGCTCGGCAATCTCCAAGCAGGCGGTCCAGCAATTGCTCGATGGTCTGGAGGCGGAGGGCGTGGTGCAGCGTCTGCCCGACCCGCGGGACGGGCGCGGCAAGCTTGTCGGCTACACGCGCAAGGGTCTGGATGCCTTGCGTGACGGCGACCGCATCAAGCTCCAGATCGAGCATGGCTATGTCGAGCGCATCGGCCAGAGGCGGTTCGCGGCGCTGATGGACGCTTTGCGGACACTCGACGCCGGGCAGGCGGACGCCAGCGATAAATCGGCCGGCGTTCAGTGAACGGCGCGGCTTTGTAACCCATTGCGCCGACTCGTTTCTTTCTCTAAACGCTCGCCATGACAACAGCCAATCACCCCGACACCGTCCTGATTGTCGATTTCGGCAGCCAGTTTACSCAGCTCATCGCCCGCCGCATCCGCGAGGCCGGCGTSTTTTCCGAGATCGTGCCGTTCCAGTCGGCCGAAGCMGCGTTCAARCGCATCAATCCCAAAGCCGTCATCCTGTCKGGTGGCCCGGCCTCGACGTCTGATATAGGCAGCCCCCGCGCGCCGCAGATCGTTTTCGACGCCGGCGTGCCGGTGCTTGGCATTTGCTATGGCCAGATGGCCATGTGCGTGCAGATGGGCGGTGTCGCCGAAAGCTCCAACCATCGCGAATTCGGCCGCGCCTTCGTCGAGATCGAGAAGGACAGCCCGCTGTTCGAGGGCCTGTGGGCGACCGGCCAGCGCCATCAGGTGTGGATGAGCCATGGCGACCGCGTCATCGCCTTGCCGCCGGGCTTCCAGGTTTTTGGCAAGTCGGAAAGCTCGCCCTTCGCCATCTTCGGCAATGTCGAGCGCAAGATGTACGGCATCATGTTCCACCCGGAAGTGGTGCACACGCCCGACGGCGCCAGGCTGCTCAGGAACTTCGTCCACAACATTGCCGGCATCGAAGGCGATTGGACGATGCGCGCCTACCGCGAACACGCGGTCGAAGCGATCCGCAAGCAGGTCGGCAAAGGCAAGGTCATCTGCGCGCTGTCGGGCGGGGTGGACTCGTCGGTTGCTGCGCTGCTGATCCACGAGGCGGTCGGTGACCAGCTCACCTGCATCCTTGTCGACCATGGCCTGATGCGCAAGGACGAGGCGGCCGGTGTGGTCGCGATGTTCCGCCAGCATTACAATCTGCCGCTGATCCTGGTCGATGCCTCCGAAAAATTCATCTCGGCGCTGGAAGGCGAGGTTGACCCGGAGAAGAAGCGCAAGACCATCGGCCGGCTGTTCATCGAAGTGTTCGAGGACGAGGCCAAAAAACTCGGCGGCGCCGATTTCCTGGCGCAAGGCACGCTCTATCCCGACGTCATCGAGAGCGTCTCCTTCACCGGCGGCCCGTCGGTGACCATCAAGTCGCACCACAATGTCGGCGGCCTGCCCGCGCGCATGAACATGCAACTCGTCGAGCCGCTGCGCGAACTGTTCAAGGACGAGGTGAGGGCGCTCGGCAAGGAGCTCGGCTTGCCCGAAAGCTTCATCGGCCGCCACCCGTTCCCGGGTCCGGGCCTCGCCATACGCTGCCCCGGCGGCATCACGCGCGAGAAGCTGGAGATCCTGCGCGAGGCCGACGCCATCTATCTCGACGAGATCCGCAAGGCCGGCCTCTACGATGCCATCTGGCAGGCCTTCGCCGTGCTGCTGCCGGTGCAGACCGTCGGCGTGATGGGCGATGGCCGCACCTACGAGTTCGTCTGCGCACTGCGCGCCGTCACCTCGGTCGACGGCATGACGGCGGACTTCTACCACTACGACATGGCCTTCCTCGGTGCCGCCGCCACCCGCATCATCAACGAGGTCCGCGGCATCAACCGCGTTGTCTATGACGTGACGTCGAAGCCGCCTGGTACAATCGAGTGGGAATGATTCAGGCCCACTTAAACGCCGCCGAAAATACGCCAGTCTGCGACGTAACGTACTGAAAACAAAAATAAATCCTTTCAGAAACAATCAGCGACAATCGGTGCGCTAGGATTGGCTTTGACGGACCGCTTGACGGACCTTCCCCATATTGCCCACCCAAATTTTTCTGAGTACCGTCAGAGTCAATGAGGCTCGTGACGGTACTTTTTTACCCATTAAGGCATTGAAGAAAAAGGGAATTTCCTGCCACGAAGCCTCTAAACTGTCCTGACGGTACTTTTCAGGAGGCGGTGGTGATCCTTGTCGCCTGGACGTCGTGGCTGGTGCCACTTCACACGAGATCTCTTGGTTTTTCCAAAATCTGCGGGATGCCGCGGAGACCTCTTGCCACCGCAATGCGTCAGCCTTGGGGCCGGTTCAACGCAACAATACCTTCGACGTCCTGGCGGCTACGCGCGAAGCGCTTCAGCACTAGCGGGTCGTGGCCAGGAACAATGTGAGCGGGGGAACTGGCGAGTTGTTTCATCCGCTCGACCCCGAAGATCACATCGCTCAGCCGGTCGAAGACCGGAAAAGGCTTTTCGCGTTCCATGTTGGCGTAGAAATGGGCCGCGTCGGACGCGATCACGACCGCGCCATTGTCGGTTTCCACACGCACCACCTGCAATCCGCGCGAGTGGCCGCCAACCTTGTGCAAAGTTATGCCGGGCGCRATCTGCGACTCCGGGTCATGAAAGCAGACCTTCCCCGCATACAGTCGCCGCACCATGGTGGTCACGTCTTCGGCCTCGAAGGGATGACGCATCGCATGGTGGCACATGCAGCGGCCGGTCGCGAATTCCATCTCCGCATCCTGCAGGTGAAAGGTCGCATTCGGGAACAGGTGATGGTTCCCGCAATGGTCGTAATGCATGTGGGAGATGATGACGTCGCTGACATCCGCATGATTGATGCCGATTGCCGCCAGGCCTTCATCGACGGGCCTGACGACACTGCGCCCGCGTTTGTCGCCAGTCGGCTTGTCGAAGCCGGTGTCGACGATGAAGGTACGCTTCTCCCCGACGATTGCCCAGACGAAGTAGTCGAGCGGCATGGGAACATCATGCGTGTCGCCGCCCAGGAAATTCTCGCCCGAGCGGCGCTCGAAATGGCCGTAGCGAACGGCATGGATTTCATAGCGTCCGGCATCACCCATGATCAGCTCGCTTTGGCGACATCTGTGGTCTGGGCCGAGCCGACTTCTACATGCGCCCATGTCTCGACCGTCTTGACCATACAGGTAAAATCGGAATCAGGCCCGTAGAGTTGGTTCGTCACGCTGAGCAGCTGGCGCACGGCACTGCCCACCACCATCGGCACGCCCATCGCCTCCGCCTCATCCACGCACAACCGTACATCCTTGAAGGACAGGCCGGTCGCGAAACCGAAATCGAAGGTGCGCGGCAGGACGGATTTTGGGAACTTGTCCTCGGTGGCGCTGTTGCGGCCGCTCGAGGCGTTGATGACGTCGATCATCACCTTGGGATCGAGGCCTGCCTTGACGCCCATCACGACCGCTTCGGAGGAGATCGCCAGTGCTGCCGCCGCAAGCAGGTTGTTGGCAAGCTTCATGGTCTGGGCGGAGCCCTGCACTTCGCCCATGAAGAATATCCGGCCGAAATTCTCGATCACCGGCCTTGCCGTTTCGAAGGCAGCCTTCGGCCCGGACACCATGACGGCGAGCGTGCCGTTGCGCGCTCCCTTCAATCCTCCGCTGACGGGCGCGTCGATCATGGCGATGTTCTTGGCTGACAGGCCCTCGGCAACCTTGGCGGCCGTCCGCGGACCCGTCGTCGAGATGTCGATGAAGATCCGGACCGCCTTGCCCTCGGCGATGCCGCCTTCGCCGAGCACCACCTTCTCCAGGATCTGCGGGCTAGGCAGACTGGCAAAGACGATCTCCGCAACATCGGCAACATCGCGCGCACCGGCGGCGGCTTTCGCGCCCGCATCGGTCAACTCCGCAACGGCTTTGCTGTCGACGTCGTAGACAGTCACTTCGTAGCCGGCCTTGATAAGACGGGTCGCCATCGGCGTACCCATTTTTCCAATGCCAACAAAGCCGATTTTCAGGGTCGACATGATCGCTCTCTCCTCATTCGGGGCCTATAGCCCATGGTGCTTGGTCTCGATCTCTTGGATCGTATTCCGTCAGGTCGTTTCCACTGTGGGCATTTCGAGCGCTTGGCCTGTTCGCGGCACGAGAAGCTCCGCTATGTCCACGACCTTCAATCTGTCGGCCACGCCGAGCGCATCGATCGCGGCGGTGTACATCACCTTGTCCTTCGGGCAGGCGACGACGAAATAGGCGACGTCGCCCAGGCTCAGTGCTTCACGGATGCGGCTCTCGCTCGGCCGCTCGGTCACGCCGTCGTCGCCTTGCCAGATGCGGCCGCCGCCGGCGCCGCAGCAGAAGGAATTCTCGCGACAGCGCGGCATGTCATGAAGCGTGTAGCCGGCGGCGCGGATCAGCGCGCGCGGCGCATCGAAGCCGCCATTGTAGCGCCCAAGATAACAGGGATCGTGATAGGTGACCCTGGCGCCGTCGGCGACATGCAGGTCGAGTTTTCCCGCCGCGATGAGTTCCGCCAGCAGCGCCGTATAGTGCAGCACCTCGAACGCCGCGCCGAAATGCCGATAGTCGTTCTTCAGCGCATTCAGGCTATGCGGATCGGTGGTCATGATCCGGTTGAAGCGACACGCATTGATCTCATCGATGTTGGACTGAGCGAGCGTCTCGAACAGACCTTCTTCGCCGGCGCGCCGCACGTCGTTGCCGCTGTTGCGCTCGGCATCGAAGAGAATGCCGAAGTCGACACCGGCTGCGGTCAGCAGTTCGGCAACCTTGCGGGTGATCTCCTGAACGCGCGGATCGTAGGAGGCGTAGTCTCCGACGAACCACAGAACGTCGACGGGTTCCTCGCGCGCGTCCTTGACCGGAAAGCCGAGCTCCCTGGTCCAACGCGCCCGCATCTTGGAAGGCTTGCCCATGGAATTGCCGAGACGGGTCAGGTTCGATAGCGCCTCCTGCAGGCCGGGGCTGACACGGCCTTCGTCGACCAGATGACGGCGCATGTCGATGATCTTGGGCAGATGCTCGATCTCGACCGGGCATGCTTCCATGCAGGCACGGCAGGTGGTGCAGGCCCACAGCGTCTCCTCGGAAATCACGCCGCCGACCAGCGGGGCCGCCGATGGTCCCGCGGCAAGCGCATCGCGCATGTCGGTGATCAGCAACTTCGGGCTGAGCGGCAGACCGGCAGCATAGGCTGGGCAGACCGCCTGGCAACGGCCGCATTCGGTGCAGGACAGAAGGTCGAGCTGCTGTTTCCAGTCGAACTGCGCCAGGCTGTCGATGCCTGGAGTTTCACGGGCCTGCGGGACCGCTGGCGCCAGGCCGCGCGGTTCGAGGCTGCGGAAGTAGATGTTGGGCGCGGCAAGGAACATGTGCCGGTGCTTCGAACCGGGGATATAGACAAGGAATGCCAGAATGGCGCCGACGTGAACCCAGTAGAACAGCTCTTCGCCCGCATGTGCCGACATGCCGGTACGATCGAGCAGTCCTGCCAGCGCCGACGCGACCGGCCGCCACGAGCCGTCGGCGCCACCGACTATGCGCGCCGCCGCCTCAAGCAGCAAGGACGCCACGATCAGAACGATCAGCACATAGATGATTGCCGCATCACTGCCGCTCGAGCCGTCGAAGCGGGCAGGCCTCAGCACATAGCGCTGATAGAGCGCAAGTCCGACGCCAACCAGCATCAGCACCGAAAAGATATCTTGCAACCAGGCGATCCAGGTCTCGCCGCCAATGGGGGCAAGCGAAAACCCCGGGAACAGCCGCGAGCCGAAGGCATCGATGGTGGCTGTGAACAGCACGAAGAACGAGATGAAGATGATTGCGTGCAGCACGCCGGAAAGCGGCTTGCGAAGCATTTTCCGATGCAGCCCGATCGCGACCATGACGCCTTCGAGACGCCGCATCGGCTGGTCGAAGCGGGCCGCGGCCGGCGCCTTGGCAAGAGCAAAGGCGTAGTGTCGCGCGCGCCAGCCCGTCAGGACCAGTGCTGCTATGACCAAAACCCAGAGTGGCAGGGTCGATGCCATCTCAGCGGCCAGAGCCGGCCCGCAGCCTGTCGCTCAGATTGGCGACGAGATCGAACAGGTCACAGGTGGCGCCATAATGCGCGACATTGAAAATGGGCGCCTTCGGATCRGTGTTGACGGCAATGATGAGGTCGGCCTGCGACATGCCTTCGAGATGTTCGGGCGCACCGGACACGCCGAGCGCCAGATAAAGCTTCGGCTTGACCTTCTGGCCGGATTTGCCGACCTGGCGCAGCTTTGGCAGCCAGCCATTGTCGACGACCGGACGGCTGCCGGCGATCTCCGCCCCCAGCATCGTCGCCAGATCGCGCGCAAGGTCGATGCTTGCCTCGTCGCCAATGCCTCTGCCCACGCACACGATCCTCTCGGCTGTCGTCAGATCGACGTCGGCATAGTCGGGCACGTCGATGGCCACCATCTTCACCTTGCCGCCGGTGAGCACGGGTTCGGCATCGATCGTGCGCACCCTCGCGGTCTCGATCGGACCAGCTGCTGCCTCCGCAAAGGCGCCCGGATTGATCATCAGGATCGCCGGCAGCCGCACCGCGCATTCAGCGAGGATCTTGCCGCCATACATCTGCGCGACGACCGTCAGGCTTTCGCCGTCCCGCTTGATTTCATTGACGTAGGAGATGAGCGGCCAGCCGGTTCTTGCCGCGATGTCGGCGGCCACATCCAGGCCGTTCGCCGAATAGGGCACCAGCACGAGGCTTGGGCTCTCGGCGGCGACGACGTCGCGCAGAAGTCGTGCATAGGTCTCGGCCGGAATAAGATCCGATGTTGCCACGCAGGCCGCGATCAACCGGTCGGCTGCGCCGAACGAAGCAGACGCTGCTTGCGCATCCCGGCCGGCGAAAAAGGCGACGACCTCATCGCCAGCCCTGGCGGCCGACCGCGCCGCGGCGATCATTTCGAGCGAGAAGGCTTCGATCTTGCTGGAGTGGCCTTCCGTACAGGCAATCAATTTCATGACTTAGTTCCTTGCCAGGCCTTTGGCTGCCAGGATGGTGACCAGACGATCCGCTACAGTCTCGGCATTKCCGCCCAGGTTCTCGCCAGCGCCGCCCTGGACGGGCAGACGCAATGTGGTGATCTCGGCGGAACGCTCGAAGCCTGACGATTCTGGAGTGGCGCGGCCGATGGGCGTCTTGGACGCCTCGCGAAGTTTGCTGCCGGAGACATAGCGCGGCGCCTTCGACGCCGTCTGCACGCCCAGCACCGCCGGCGTGGCCAACTCATAGGTGACGGCGACACCCGCGCCGCGCTCCTGCGTGACGCGAAGCACGGTGCCGTTCGCAACGATGCGGGCGGTTCCTGAAACGTGCGGCCAGTCGAGCAACGCACCGACATAAGGCGCGAGCTGGCCGAAGACATCCTCGGTGGATTGAACGCCGCACAGCACAAGGTCGGCCGACTTCGCCCGCGCCATCGCAGCGATGGACGCCGCGATCTCGCGTGAGGAGATCATGGCGTCCTCCTCGGATTGAAGCGCCACGACTTCGTCGGCGCCGCGCGCGGCAGCCATCTGCAGGACACGGTTGGCACCTTCGCCAACGGCGACCGCCGTCACCTTCGCGCCGCCGGCTTCCTTGAGCAGGATTGCTTCCTCGAGGGCATGATCGTCGAAATCGTTGAGCTGGAAATCCAGCCATTCCCGATCGATGCTGCGCCCGTCCTCGGCGAGCTGCAGCTCGCCTGCGGAATCCGGAATCATGCGCAAGACAACAAGAATATTCACGGCCTCTCCTCCGACGGAACGCACCTCAAGCGCCCGGCACCGGCTGCTAGATAAGTCGTATTCTTCGCTGCCCCCAATGGCGAAAAAGGTAATAGCAGCTATTACAAGACGGCAGATTGACGATCGTGGGTAATCGACTGCTAATTTGCGTCAAATCGCTCTCAATCGAATTTTCCTGAATTGGAGGGTATCAGGAAGATAGTCGTGCGGTTTGCCCGAGATATAAACATATATTCTTTGTTTATACTTTCTCGAGTGCGAGGATTTCTGAGGAGAATTTCAAACGCTCTGTCGAGCGTTCAGGAGGAGGAACCAATGTCAATAAAGAGCATCCTAGACCACAAGATATCACGCAAAAGCTTCATCAGGGGTATGCCGGCCGCCGCTGCGGCGATCGCCGCCGTGCCGGGGCTCCAGCTTGCACAGGCCACCCCGGCCGCCGCGGCCGAAGCCGAAACCAAGCCCGGCTACTATGGTGCGCCACGCACCTGGATGTGGAACCCTAATGCCAACAGCATGGTCGACACGTCGAAGTGGAAGAAGGCGGGTCCTTATACGATCGGCTTTTCCAATGCGTCGATTTCCAATGCCTGGCGCGTCGCCTTCCAGCATGGCGTCCTCTGGTCGGCCGGCCAGCATCGCGACGAGATTGCCCATCTGCTGGTCACCGACGCCAACGACGATCCCTCCAAGCAGATCGCGGACATCCAGGATCTGATCAGCCAGGGCGTCGATATTCTCCTCATTGCGGCCTCTACCGAGGACGCGCTCGATTCCGTCGTCGGCCGCGCCACGGAACAGGGCATTCCCGTGGTCATGGTCGATCGCAAGGTGAAGACGCCGGCAAACTACATCACCTACGTCACCGCATCCGATTGGGCACTGGGCCGTCTCGAGGCGCAGTGGCTGTGCGAGACGCTGGGCGGCAAGGGCAACATCGTCATGCTGCCGGGCATCGCCGGATCAAGCGTCGCGGAAATCCGCATCAAGGCGAACGAGGAAGTGTTCTCGAAGTTCCCCGGCATCAAGGTGCTGGAAAAGCAGTATTGCGACTGGAATCCGGCCACGGGCAAATCGGTGATGGCTGCGCTGATCCAGAAGCACGGCAAGGCTATCGACGGCGTGCTGTCCGACAGCGCGCTGCAGGGCTATGGCGCGATCGAGGCGTTCCTCGACGCCGGCTACAAGGACGGCGAATTTCCGCCGATTACCGGCGGTGACGTTGCGCGGATGTATCAGCTGGCCAACCAGCACAACATCAAGATGGTCGGCATCGACTATCCGACGTCGATGGGCATCACCGGCATCGAAACGGCGCTCGACGTGCTCAAGGGCATTTCGGTTCCCGACAAGGTCGAGGTCAGCTTCCAGGTGGTGACGTCGCCAGGCGCCGATACGGTGTCCGTCAAGGGCGACCGGCATCTGCTCGACCATGTCAGCATGAGTGACCCGGGCGACCTGTCGCCAAGCAACGGACTGCCGGCTGGGTACAACCCTAGCACGTTCAATCCCGACTATCCGAAGTGAGCCTCCCAGCTCAACCGGGTGTGCGTCCACGGACGCGCACCCGGGTGTGATTTGATTGTTTTGAGCGTCGGATAATGTCCATTTCTGTTATCGAACTCAGCCAGATCGAGAAGGAGTATCCCGGCGTAAAACCCCTGGACAAGGTTGATTTCGCCGTGCAGCCAGGCGAGATTCACGCCCTTCTCGGCGAGAATGGCGCGGGCAAGTCGACCCTTATCCGCGTCATGGGCGGGGCCGTGAAGCCGAATTCCGGCGCCATCACCTATCTCGGCAAGCGGGTCTCCTGGCAATCGCCAAAGGCAGCGCGAGCCGCCGGCATCCATGTCATTCATCAGGAACTTGCGCTTTTTCCCGAACTGTCGGTGGCCGAGAACATTCTGGTCGACGCACAGCCTCGCGGCCGGTTCGGGCTCATCTCCAATCGCGCCCGCCACGCCCGCGCCGCCGAAATCCTCGCCCAGCTCGGGGTCAGCATTCCCACGCACGCCAGGATCGACGAACTGCCGCTTGCCGACCAGCAGATGGTCGAAATTGCAAAAGCTCTGGTCGGCAAGGTCAGGCTGCTCATTCTTGACGAACCGACCGCTGTCATTGCTGGCCATGAGGTCGACCTTCTGTTCGAGAACATGCGCAGGCTGCGCAACGAGGGCGTCGGCATCGTCTATGTCTCGCATCGGCTCGAGGAGATTTTCGAGATCGCCGACCGGGTGACAATCCTGAAGGACGGTCAGGTCGTCGGCACGAGTCCGGTGGGAGAGATCAGCCGCGAAGAGATGATCACCAAGATGGTTGGCCGCCGCCTCAGCCAGATCTATCCGGCGCGGCGCGCGGCGCCGGCGGACGGGCCGGACATCCTCAGCGTTCGCAACCTGCGGGCCGGTCCGCGCGTGCGCGACGTCAGCCTGAGCGTGAAGGCCGGAGAGATCGTCGGCGTGGCCGGCATGGTCGGCTCGGGGCGCACGGAAGTCGCGGAGGCCATTTTCGGCGCGCGCGCCGTCGAAGGCGGGGTGATCGAGTTCGACGGCAAGCCGTTCCCAGGGAGAGTGCCGAAGGATGCCATCGCTGGCGGCCTCGGTTTTCTGACCGAGAACCGCAAGGACGAGGGCCTCTTTCTCGGCCTTCCGATTTCCGCCAACATTATGGCGCCGGACCTCCAAGGCATCACGAGATATGGCCTGATCGAGCGCTCGCGAGAGCGTGCGCTGGCCGAGCGCCAGATCCACGATTTTTCGGTCGCAACACCTTCGCCCGATGTGAAGGTCGGCAATCTGTCCGGCGGCAACCAGCAGAAGGTGCTGTTCAGTCGCTGGTCCAGGATCGCCAATCGGCTGCTCATCCTCGACGAGCCGACGCGCGGCGTCGATATCGGCGCCAAGGTCGAGATCTACCGCATCGTCCGGCGTCTGGCGGATTCGGGCGTCGGCGTCCTGATGATCAGTTCCGAACTGCCCGAAATCGTTGGTCTGTCCGACAGGGTCTTCGTGATGGCCCAGGGTCGCGTCGTGGGCGAAGTCGAAGGCGACGCTCTCGGCGAGGAGGTAATCATGGATCTCGCGGTAAGATCGATCGAGCGTCACAAGGCGACAGCGGAGGAGATCGCATGAGCGCCATCGCCATGGATATTCGCCGCAACCGGTTGACGATGTCGTACCTGATCGTCGCGGTGCTGCTGGTCGTGCTTGCTGTTGCCGGGGGTTTCCTGTCCGACCGCTTCCTCACCTGGCGCAACATCGGCAATCTGTTCCAGCAGCTTATCGTGTTGGGCATGGTCAGCCTTGGCCAAACCTTCGTCGTGCTGATGGGCGGCATCGATCTGGCGATCGGCTCGCTGGTGAGTGCTCTGACGGTCTTCCTGGCGAACTTCCTTGAATGGCGCCCTGATCTGGTCTGGCTTGCACTGCCGCTGGCATTGGTCGCTGCCACCGCCGTCGGCGCGCTCAACGGGCTGCTGACGGTCGTGCTGCGCGTCCATTCGCTGATCGTGACGCTCGGCATGTCCTCTGTCATTTTCGGCGCAACGCTGATGTATCGCAAGGAACCGGGAGGCTCCGTACCGCGTGCTTTCGCCGACGTTGCCTATGCCAAGGTCGCGGGCATTCCGGTCAGTGCCATCATACTCGTCGCCATTTTCGCCCTGGCTGGTCTTTGGCTGCAGCGGACGCGTTCGGGCCGCAGCATCTATTTCGTCGGCGGTGATCGGGAAGCGGCAAGGCTGAACGGCCTGCCCGTCGACCGCATCGTCGTGCTTGCCTACGCGCTGTCAGGCCTGTGCGCCGGCATCGCGGCGATTTTCCTCACCGCCCGCACCGGTGTCGGCGATCCGCGCATCGGTGCTGCGCTGACACTTCAATCGGTGACGCCTGTCGTTGTCGGCGGCACCATATTGGCCGGCGGCAGGGGTGGCGTGCTTGGCACGTTCCTCGGCGTGCTGCTGGTCACCATGCTCAACAACCTGCTGAATTTCGTGAACGTCTCGTCTTACTACCAGTGGGTCATCCAGGGTCTCATCATCATCATCGCGGTCGGCATCCACACTTCGAGGCGGAGATAACGATGGCGCCTCTCGACACTCCGATGCCACGCTCACGAGGCCTGTCGCTCGCGACCATCCTCGAACGCTACGGGCTCTTGATCTTCCTGGCGGTGCTGATGGCGGTCGCCGCGGCGGCGTCGCCGACCTTCCTGCGGCCGGCCAACCTGGTCAATGTGCTGACCATCGCCGCACCGCTCGGCATGGTCGTGATCGGCCAGACATTCGTGATCCTGGTGCGCGGGCTGGACCTGTCCGTGGCGTCGCTGATGGCCACGGTCGCCGTGCTCGCCACAGCCTTCAAGGCCACCACCAACGACGCCATTCCGCTGATCTTCCTGGCGGCGATCGTCTTCTCGGCCATTGTCGGCCTGCTGAACGGTTGGCTGGTGGCCAGGCGCAACGTCAGTCCGTTCCTGGCGACGCTGGCGATGATGATCATCCTGCAGGGTATTCGCTTCGCCTACACCGGCGGTGCGCCGATCAGCACTTTGCCGCCTGGCATGGGCTTTCTGGCCTCCGGCCGCATTCTTGGCGTTCCCGTCAACCTGATGACGCTGGCGGTGCTGGCGATTGCTTTCGGCATCGTGCTGCATCGCTCGCGCCTCGGCCGCGAAATATTCATGGTCGGAACCAATCCCAAGGCCGCGTTCCTCAACGGCGTCGCGCCCGATCGCGTGATCATCCTGTGCTACGTGATCTGCTCGGTCTGCGCGGGAATAGGCGGGCTGTTCCTGCTCGGCTATGTCGGCACCGTTTCGAACTGGGTCGGCCAGGGCTACGAACTGGACTCCATCGTCGCCGCCGTCATGGGCGGTGTCGCGCTGACCGGGGGGCGCGGCAACATCTTTGCGGCGCTGCTTGGCGTGGCCGTGCTGATGGTGATCAACAATCTCGTGCTGTTGCTCGGATTTCCGATCGAGATGCAGCTCATCATCAAGGGCATCATCATCATCGGCGCGGCGGCGTTTTACCGGACGCGCCTCGTCTGACACGATGTTGCCATTGGACCGCAAGGGAGGAAGAAAATGACCGTTGAAGTTCTGGCGGATCGCAGTGCACGGGCAAGGCGCGACGAGGAAGTCGATGTCGTGATTGTCGGCGCTGGTCCATCCGGCTCGGTCGCCGCACTTCATCTGGCGCGTGCCGGCATTTCCGTCGTCGTGCTCGAGCAGGGCGAATGGCCGGACTATGCCGACTATACCGGTGCCCGTCCCGAGCACGAGCTTGTCAGCACCAAGCTCTGGCATCCCAATCCCAACGTGCGCGACAACCCGAACGACTATCCCGTCGACACCTCGACGACGGACATCAACCCGCTGATGTTTGCCGGCGTCGGTGGCAGCGCGACGCTCTACGGCGCGCAGTGGATGCATTTTCTGCCGTCCGACTTCCGCGTCCGCTCGATGGATGGCGTGGCCGAGGACTGGCCGTTCACCTACGAAGACCTGTTGCCCTACCAGCTCGAGATCGAGCGCGAAGTGGGCGTTTCCGGCCTTGCCGGCGATCCGGCCTACCCGCCGCGCGGCGCCTATCCCTTTCCGGCGCTCCCCATGGGCTCCGTCGGCCAGCGCGGTGCGCTGGGCATGGAGAAGATGGGCTGGCACTGGTGGCCCGGCAGCAACGCCATCCCGTCGGAGAAGTTCGGCGAACTCAATCCCTGCGTGCGCCGCGGAACCTGTCTTACCGGCTGTCCGGAGGGCGCGAAATCGACGACCGACCGGTCGCATTGGCCGCTGGCCCTGAAGGCCGGCGCGCGGCTGGTCACCCGTGCCCGTGTCAAGGAGATCGAGACCAACGACCAGGGGCTGGCGACCGGTGTCGTCTATGTCGATGCGAACGGTCGCGATCGGCGCCAGCGCGCCAAGGTGGTGATCCTGTGCGCCAACGGCGTCGGTACACCCCGGCTGCTGCTGATGTCGGGTGGAGCCGGGAACCAGGACGGCCTTGCCAACTCGTCGGGCATGGTCGGCAAGCGGCTGATGATGCATCCTTTTGCAAGCGTACTCGCCTCCTACCAGGATCCGCTGGATTCCTGGCGCGGTCCTTTCGGCCAGCAGGTCTATTCGCTGGAATTCTACGAGACCGACGAAAGCCGCGGCTTTGTACGCGGCTCGAAATGGAACTGCATGCCGTCGGGCGGACCGGTCGGCGTATCCGGCGCGACCGGGTCCAAGGTCTATGTCGCCGAAAGCGGCCGGTTTCAGGATTTCTGGGGTGCCAACCTGCATGAAAATGTGGCGCGCCGCTTCGGCCACTCGCTGATCTGGGGCATCGTCGGCGAAGATCTTCCGGAGGAGAGCAACCAGGTGGTGCTGTCGAAGGATCTGGTGGATTCCGATGGCCTGCCGGCGCCGCAGATTGTCTACAAGGTCAACGAGAACTCCAACCGGCTGCTGAAGTTCAACATCGACCGCTGCCTGGAATCGGTGCGCGCCGCCGGCGCCATCGAGACGCTGGTTTCGACGCCGGTGCGTGAATCCGGCTGGCATCTCATCGGCACCACCGTCATGGGCGACGATCCGAAGCGCTCGGTCGTCGATCAATGGGGCGCCTGCCACGACGTGCCGAACCTCTACGTCATGGATGCGTCGACCTTCCCGACCTCGGGCGCCACCAACCCGACGGCGACCATCATGGCGGTCGCGCTGCGCAACACGCGCCGCATGATCGCCGAGCGCCGCAACCAGAAGGTGGCCTGACATGTCGAACCAGAACACTTTCTTCGCGCTCGCCGACTTCCTCATCCCCGCGCATGGCGAGATGCCGAAGTTCAGCGACGTCTGCGGTTACGCCGATGTCGAGAAGTCGCTGGATTTTCGTATTGATCTGAAGCCGGGCTTTGCGCGCGGCATCTCGGTCGATCCGGCCAACGGCGCCGAGGCTCGCCTGGAAAGCCTCAACAAGGAGGATGGCGAAGCCTTCTCGGCGATCAGCACCATTGCCATCGCCACCTACTATATGAGCCCGCGCGTGCGCGAACTGATCGGCTATCCCGGCCAGGAGAACGTCCCCTACGATTCGAAGGCGACGCAGATCTACCTGACCAACGGCTCGCTCGGCCACGTCATCGCGCGCGGCCGCAAATATCGGCCGACTCCCGGCCTTTGATCTCCCAATCAACCGGAAAGGACAATCCAATGGGCAAAGACGTATTCGACAAGGGTTTTGAAATCCGCAAATCGGTTCTGGGCGCCGAATTCGTCGAGAAATCCTTCGCCAGCGCCGACGATTTCAATCGCCCGCTGCAGGAACTCGTGACGGAATATTGCTGGGGTGCCGTCTGGGGCCGCGACACGCTCGACAAGAAGACTCGCAGCATGCTGAACCTCGCCATGCTTTCCGCGCTCAATCGTCCGCATGAGCTGAAGATGCATGTGAAGGGCGCGCTGACCAACGGCGTGACCAAGGACGAGATCCGCGAAGTCCTTCTACAGGTCGTGATCTATGCCGGCGTGCCCGCAGGCGTCGATTCCTTCCGGGTGGCACGCGAAGCGATGCAGGAAGTCGGAGCATGACAACCCGTCCGCCGCTCGCCACGGAAAAACTCTCCATGCTGATCGGCGGCCGCTCGGCCGCCGCGCAGTCAGGGGATTTTTTCGAGTCCTTCGATCCTTTCACCGGCAAAGCTTGGGCGCTGGTTCCGCGCGCCGGCGTCGCCGATGTGGATGCGGCCGTTCAGGCAGCCGCGGCCGCCTTCCGCGGCGAGTGGCGGACGATGAACCCAAGCGCGCGTGGGCAGATCATGACGCGCTTTGCAGAGCTCGTGGCGGAGGAGGCCGAAAACCTGGCCGTTCTCGAAACCCGCGACAACGGCAAGCTGATCAATGAAATGCGGATGCAGTGCAAATACATTCCGCAATGGTTCCGCTTCTTTGGCGGTCTCGCAGACAAGATCGAGGGACGGGTCATCCCGATCGACAAGCCGGGCGTGTTCAACTACACGCGCCGCGAACCCCTCGGGGTTGTAGCCGCGATCACGCCGTGGAACTCTCCCTTGATGCTGGCGACGTGGAAGCTTGCCCCAGCGCTCGCCGCCGGCAACACGATCGTCTGGAAGCCGTCGGAATTCTCCTCGGTGTCGGCATTGTTCTTCGGCCGGCTTTTCGAGAAAGCCGGCTTTCCCAAGGGCGTCGTCAACATCGTCACCGGCTTCGGTCACGAAATCGGCGACCGCCTCGTCACCCATCCCGATGTCGCCAAAGTGGCCTTCACCGGCGGCGACGCGACCGGCCGCCGCGTCTACCAGGCTGCCGCTGGCGGGCTCAAGAAGGTCACGCTCGAACTCGGCGGCAAATCCGCCAACATCGTCTTTGCCGACGCCAAGATGGAGGCCGCCATTCCCGGCCTCGTTTCCGGCATTTTCGCCGCGACGGGGCAGACCTGCATCGCCGGTTCGCGCGCGCTTGTGCAGCGTTCCGTCTACGACCAGGTGACGGAAACACTGGTCGCCTTCGCCAGGACCGCGAAGATCGGTGATCCGCTCGATCCCGAGACCCAGGTCGGTCCGATCACCACCTTGCCGCAGCGCGCGAAAGTGCTCGATTACATCGGCATCGCCAACGGTGAGGGCGCCGCGCAATTGCTCGGCGGCAAGATACCCGAGGACACATCGATCGCCGACGGCTGGTTCGTCGAGCCGACGATCTTCGGTAACGTGAAGCAGTCCATGCGCATCGCCCAGGAAGAGGTCTTCGGACCGGTGCTATCGGTCATTCCCTTCGAGGATGAGGACGAGGCGGTGGCCATCGCCAACGACACCATCTACGGGCTTGCGGCCGGAATGTGGACTCAGGACCTCGGTCGGGCGATCCGCCTGCCCGAGCGGCTCGAGGCCGGCAGCGTCTGGGTCAACATGTACCGCGCCACCAGCTATCTCTCGCCTTTCGGCGGCTACAAGCAGTCGGGCATCGGCCGCGAGAACGGCCAGACCGCCATCTACGAATATCTTCAGGAAAAAAGCATCTGGATCGATGCCGGGAATTCCATTCCCGCACCGTTCGTCCAGCGCTGACCGACCAGATGCTTCGGGAGGAACCCATGACCATACGTTTCGATGCCGTGCCGCCACTCGATCCCAAGGTGGCGGCGTTCGTCGGCGGCAAGCATGCGATGCTGATCGGCAACGCGTGGCTCCCGGCGGCCTCGGGAAAGACGTTGGACGTGGACGATCCTTCGAACGGCCGGATCATTGCTGCCGTGCCGGCTGGCGACAGCGCCGATGTCGATCTGGCGGTCAAGGCCGCGCGGACGGCGATCGACGGTCCCTGGTCGAAAATGGTGCCAGCCGAGCGCGCGAAGTTGATCTGGAAACTCGCCGATCTGATCGATGCCAATGTCGATATGCTGGCAACGCTCAATTCCTATGAGAGCGGCAAGCCGATCGGCGATTCCCGCAATGGCGAGGTGCCGTTCACGGCCGAGACGTTCCGCTACTATGCGGGATGGGCCACCAAGATCAACGGCGAGACGATGACCATCAACGCGCCGGGTGATTGGCACGCCTACACCCGCCGCGAGCCGGTCGGCGTCGTCGGCCAGATCATTCCGTGGAACTTCCCGCTCAGCATGTTGGCCTGGAAGGTGGCACCGGCCCTGGCGGCCGGCTGCACGATCGTGCTCAAGCCAGCCGAGCAGACACCCCTCGGCGCGCTCTATTTCGGCCAGCTGGTCCAGGACGCCGGCTTTCCGGAAGGCGTGGTCAACATCCTGACCGGCTTTGGCGAAACCGTGGGTGCGGCGATGGCGGCCCATCCCGATATCGACAAGGTGGCTTTCACCGGTTCGACCGAAGTCGGCCGGCTGATCGCCCGCGCCGCGACCGGCAATCTCAAGAAGGTCAGCCTCGAGCTTGGCGGCAAGGCGCCGACCATCGTGCTGGGCGACGCCGATATCGACATGGCTGTGGCGGGAGCCTCGAGCGCGGCATTCTTCAATGCCGGGCAGAGCTGCGGCGCGGGAACGCGTTTCTTCGTTCACAAGAAGATCTACGACAAGGTCATGTCCGGGATCGCGGCGCGCGCCGAGAAGCTGAAGCTCGGCGCCGGGCTTGATCCCTCAACCGAGCTTGGCCCCGTCGTCTCACAGCAGCAGATGGAACGCATCACCAGGCTGATCTCCGAAGGCAGGAGCGACGGCGCCGAGATCGTCACCGGTGGCGCGCGTGCCGGCGACGTCGGCTATTTCGTCAAGCCGACGGTCATTTCCCGCACGCGGCCGGAAATGTCGGTGATCCGCGAAGAGATATTCGGGCCAGTGGCCTGCGCTATGCCGTTCGACGACGAGGATCTGGACAACCTCGCCAAGGACGCCAACGATACAGAATATGGCCTTGCCGCATCGATCTGGACCAACAATCTGGGCACCGCGCATCGGTTGGCCGCGAAGATCAAATCCGGCACGGTCTGGGTGAACTGCCATAACTTCAACGACGTCACCATGCCGTTCGGTGGGTTCAAGCAATCGGGCTGGGGGCGAGAACTTGGCGAACAGGCGCTCCAGCTTTACACCGAGACCAAGACCGTCGCGATCCGGCTGCCATAGGCGAGGGGCGGCCGATGTCCTGCTACGAGACGATCGATGCGCGGTTCGGGGATCTGATCGACCCTGTCGCATTCCTCGAAACCATCCATACGGGAAATCGTTGGGCGGAGGGACCGGTTTATTTTGCCGACCTTCGCTCTCTGATCTGGAGTGATATTCCCAACGACCGCATGCTGCGCTGGGACGAGGACACGGGGGCGGTTTCGCTGTTCCGAAGCCATGTCTCCAACCCGAACGGCAACACGCGCGATCGCAACGGAAGGCTGGTCACCTGCATGCAAGGGGAGCGTCGCGTCGTGCGCACCGAATGGGACGGCTCGATCACCGTGCTGGCCGCCTCTTTCGATGGCAAGCCTTTGAACTCGCCGAACGACGTAGTCGTGAAATCCGACGGCAGCATCTGGTTCACCGATCCTAATTACGGGATCATTTCAGACTATGTCGGGCGCAAGGGCCTGCAGGAGCAGGCTGGCTGCCACGTCTATAGGATCGACCCGCAGTCGGGGATGATCACAGTCGTTGCCGATGATTTCTCAATGCCGAACGGGCTCGCCTTCTCGCCTGACGAGAAGCACCTTTATATTTCGGACTCCGGCTTTCTCACCGATCGCAGCGCTCCGCATCACGTCAGGCAGTTTGACGTCGACGGCGACAGATTGGTAAATTCTCGCGTCTTCGCCGACATATCACCTGGCATTCCGGATGGCTTTCGCGTTGATATCGCGGGCAATCTCTGGATCAGCGCATGGGATGGCGTACAATGCCATACGCCCGAAGGTGAACTCATCGGGAAAATTCAGGTGCCGGAGATGGTTGCGAACCTGGCCTTTGGTGGGCCGCGCAACAATCGGCTGTTCATCACGGCGACAACATCGGTCTATGCCGTGTTCCTGAATGTTCGAGGCCAGAAGTACCCGTTCGGCACGTGACACCATTGGGGGAGCATGGAAGCGCCGCAGCAGCGGATGGTTAGGGTGAAAGTTGGACACGAAGCAGCTACAGGTATTCATCGCCGTCGGTGCGGCTGGCAGCTTCTCCAAGGCCGCGCTCGACCTCAATGTCACCCAGCCTATGGTCACGCGTCATATTCGCGGGCTTGAGGAGGAACTCGGCGTCGAGCTGTTTTATCGCAACGGCCGCGGTGTCGTGCTGACCGAGGCGGGCGTGCTTTTGAAGGCCCATGCCGACGAGATCGTCGAGCGGATGCGGCTGGCGCATAATGCCGTCTCGAACCTCAAATCCTCGCCGAAGGGAAGGTTGGTGCTGGCCGTGCCGCCTTCGGTCGGCACCGTGCTGACGGTGCCGCTGGTCAAGAAGATCAAGAACGAGTTTCCCAATGTCGCGCTGCAGGTGATCGAAGGTTTCAGCGGCCATATCCTGGAATGGCTGATCGCTGGTCGCATCGATGCCGCCGTGCTCTACAATTCGCCGAACCATCCTTCCGTGCTGACCGAACCGCTGGCCGATGACGAACTGTTTCTGATCGGACCGGTCTTGTCCGAGCGCGTGCTGCCGCGCGGGCCGGTCGGCCTCAACATCTTCGCCGAACTGCCGATGATACTGCCCAGCCGCCCGCACGGGCTGCGGCGGCTCATCGACAATACCCTGGCGGAGCATGGCATCTATCCGCGTGTCGAGATGGAACTGGAGGCGATGCCTTCAACCTTGCTGCTTGTCGAGGAGGGTACTGGCTATACGGTTCTGCCCTATGCTTCCGTGCATCTCCTTGTCGAGGCTGGCCGCATCGAGGTCTGGCCATTCGACCCGCCGATTACCCGACAGCTGATCCTCGCGACCTCCTCGCAGCGACCGATGTCCTCGAACTTTCGCCCACTCTTCCGCGCGGTGCGCACGGAACTGCGAGACATCATTTCCACCCACATCTGGAAACCATTGACGCCATCTTGAAAACCGATGGGCTCGGACTTGCGTCCATGGTGCAGATAGAAGCGTCGGCGGCGACGTTCGGTTATCATTGTTCGTCGATTCGATGGCTGCGTGAGCCTGACGTATTCATCAGATCCAGATGACTCTTGCGATGTCTTGCATAGAGATGTCTGCATTTTGCCGATTTGTCCGCAGCCGGGACCGCCGCTTCCGGCCTTTTACGCCCTTCCTGCAACTCGCATGCGCCTTTTTCTTCCCGTAACGTTGATTCGCAGGCTGGACGTTGTCCTGCGGCTATCCATTTTTGCCAGCCGACGCCGTTGGCGGTTAACCCGGAACCAAGCCGTAAGCGAGGTCCATCTTCTTGGTGTTTGTCTTGAAGCGAGAGCTATCGACCAGCAGGCGCTTGCCCCAGCTATCCTCTCTCCTCATATGGAAGCCTGTATCCCGCAATATCGCAAAGAGACATTCCCTGTTGGGCACCCAGAAGTTGGTGATGTCGTTCGCCAGAGTGCCCGCTTCGTAATATCGCGCCACCGCCACACCCGGCATCAGTTCCGGCTCAAACTGCGTTTCGACAAGCAGGCGGCTACGGCACAGTCGCGCTACGATATCGAGCGCGCGTATCATGTCGGGCAGGTGATAAAGGACACCTAGAAACAGCACGAGGTCGAATTCGCCAAGATCCGAAGCGGGTATGTCGTACAGGTTCATCTGCCTGTAATCGAACTCCAGGCCGGTAAGGCGCTCCATGGCCCCAAATCCATGACCATCCTTGGCCCGGTAGTMGATTGCCGTGACCTGGGCTCCACGACGCGCCATGTTCATGGAAAAGAACCCATCCGAAGGGCCGATGTCCAACGCCCGCATGCCGGTCATATCGGTCGGCAACTGCAGTTTTTCGAGTAGAAATTGGGGATCGTAGCTGCCTGGAGTGACCACCCCGGGGAACACTTCGAACTTGTGATGCCAGTGCGTCACTTTTGAAACGATCGCTTGGGCGCGCTCCCTTTCAGCCGAACTCGACGCTGGTGCTTGGTAGTGCATCTCTCTAATCTCCAACCAAGGTCCTGCGTCAATCAGGAGATGAAGGTTTGATCCAAAAGTGCCACGTCGGTCACGACACTGCCAGGCGACTATGCATGCGCACCCTGTCGTTGCCAACAGACCAGCCGAATTCCTGCGGGGTCTCACCGATGTTGAACCAAAAGCGCTTGGGCGTCATGCGCGCGTGAAGGTCGACCACATCCGCTCCGCCCGGCCCCGCAAGCATTTATCGTTGGAAATATCGTGACCCGCAGAACCGCCATAGTCGTCGTTGGAATGCATCGCAGCGGTACGTCCGCCTTGACGCGAATGCTCAGCCTTCTGGGAGCATCATTGCCGCGCAACCTCTATGGTGAGGAACTGGGCAATGTGTCAGGCCATTGGGAACCCGAAGCTGCAATTCGTCTCAACGACCAGATCCTGGATCTGGCTGGATCGCCGGTGAACGATGTCAACGGACCGTCTCCCGCCTGGCTGGAAACGCCTGCCGCGACAGCCTTCGTCGACACGCTGAAGGACCTGATCTCCGCTGAATACGGAGACGCTCCGCTCTTCGTGTTGAAAGACCCACGCATCGCACTGGTGTTCCCGCTTTGGGAGGCCGCGTTGGCCAAGCTCGATATACGCTGCGTTGCCGCAATTATTTCGCGCAATCCGGCAGAAGTCGCACTGTCGCTGGCGAAGCGCCAGGGCCTGGCGGGAGATAGCCAGCCCTGGTCCTTGGAGCGCGGCGGTCTGGTGTGGTTGCGCTACAATTTGGCGGCAGAGGAGCATACGCGGTCGATCAACAGGGCGTTCTGCGATTATTCGCAGCTGCTTGACGACTGGAGATCAGTCGCAGCCCGCCTCGGCGATGAACTCGACATCCGGTGGCCGGTGTCCATCCCTGACGCTGCCTCCGATATCGACAGTTTTCTGTCGCAGGAGCTCCGACACCATCGCGAGTCCGATGACCTTGGCTCGAGCCCGGGGATCTGGACGACATGGATAGCGCCGGTGTTCGCGGAGATGCGCGGCGCCGGTCGGGGCCACCCTCTCGATCGTGCCGTTTTCAGCGCGGTAAGGCAGTCGTTCGATGAAGTCTATGAATGCATCCRGCATCCTGCCTCGCACCAATCCATAGTTCGCAGCACCCAGCGTTGCATAAGAGTCATGCGTCGTGGGAAGGGCCGACGAAGAGTATGTCTTGTCGGCGATCTGTTTTGGAAGCCTGCCCCCGGCACCAAGGATGAGAGAGCCGCAATCGACGCTGCCATTGCCGCGGACATCGATATTTCTATCGTCGAAATCGGCACTTTCCAGTCAGCTGATGTCGACTCCTTTGCCGAGTTCGCCCAAAGCCGTGGCTTCGACGTTGAATATCTCGGTATCGATGACMCTCCAATCCAGCCCTCGTTCCTGGCATCGACAATCCAGTTGCTCAGATACGCCCGCGGCCAGGCATTCGATGCAGTTCTTTTCCAGGATCGGGATGGCCTGGCCTACGCCAGTGCCATCGCCAATCAGACAGATCTGGCCTTTGACGGAGTGCCGCTCGCCGTCGTGGCCATGGGAAGCTCTGGTCGCACCCGGCAGCAGCAAGGCGAGTTTCCCTCAAACCTGATGACGATCGGCATCGAGCATCTGGAGAAAATGGCGTTCGAGTTTGCCGATTTCGTCATCCTGCCGCGTCCCGAGATCGCGCAATGGATGACCGAGCAAGGATGGCGAACGGCCTCAACGCTCTCAATCGGCGATGAGACGCCCGAAAACGATTGGTTTCGTGCTTTTCAACAGATCCTGCCGATGAAAGCCGGAATTTCGGTCAAGCAAACGCCGCGTAGGGATGCAGCCGACACCACTGTGCTGATTACGTCTTACGAGCAACCACGCCTTTTGGAACAGAACTTACAAGGCCTGATGCAGCAGACGGAGAAGGGCTTTTCCGTTGTCGTGGTCGATGACGGAAGCAGAGGCGTGGAGGCCCGGGAATATCTGGAGACGGTCGAGGATCGGTTTCGCCCGCTGAACCTGAAATTGATAAGGCAGGAGAACAGGTACCTTGGCGCCGCGCGCAACACCGGCATACGGGCGGCGGCGACCGAGTTCGTCATCCTGCTTGACGACGACAACGTGGCGTTTCCAGACATGGTCGGGACCCTTTGCAGTGCCGCCCGAACGTCCAAGGCCGATGTGGTGACCTGTGGAATCAAACATTTCCATGATGAAACCCAGCCACCAGACGCTGCGACGCATGGGAATGGAACGGAGCATTATTTTTCGGCAGGCCCAGTTCTCCTCGGCGCCATCCACAACTGCTTCGGCGACTGCACGGGCATTTATCGAACTGACATATTTGGCCAGGTCGGTGGCTTCCACGAAATCCACGGCGTCACTTACGAAGACTGGCAGATGCATCTGCGAATTGCCGTCGCGGGATTCCGTATCCTGAGCCTGCCTGAGCCTCTGCTTTRGTACCGGATACGCAAGGCCAGCATGCTACGCTCGACGCGGCCCTACACAAATGCACGCGTGATAGCGTCCGTGATCGACTCGCTACCGTCTTCGGCCCTGGCTCCCCTTGGCGACTACCTTATCGGCACGGAGTTGGAGCAAAGCAGGCTCAACGGGGATCTGGAACGGCTTGGCGTTCGAGCAGCGCTTGAGCGACAGATCACTCAGGCGATTATGGCCACCGGCTTGACGGGCGAGGTCGGCCGATATGTTGGCAGCTTGCAGGCTGCCTTGGAAGAGCGCTCGAAAAGCGCTTCGGAGGCCGCTCGCTACGCGAACTCCCTGGAACGCGCGTTAGCCGAGATGCGGGCCGCGAATGAAACCGCAACCGAATATGCGAAGAGCCTCGAAAAGTCGCGGGCCGAGATGGAAACCTACGCCAAGACGCTCGAGGCCGAACTGAAGAAAATCAACTCCGGCTAACAGGCGTTGACAGGCCGGCATCCCTTGGAACAGTAAGGCGGTGGCTTATGAAAAGAGCCGGAAGCGGATGAGATACCAGATCGCCTTGACGCCATCGCGCCAGCCGATTTTCTTGCCCTCCTCGTAGGTGCGGCCGAAATAGCTGATGCCGACCTCATAGATACGCCAGCGGTTGGCCAAGGCAATCTGGGCACTGAGTTGGATCTCGCAACCGAAATCGTTGCAGGTCAGGCGCAGGTGCCTCATGACTTCMCGCGTGAACATCTTGTAGCAGCACTCGATGTCGGTGAGGGTCTGGTTGTAAAGAAGATTGAACACCAATGAGATGAAGCGATTTGCGACATAGTGGTGGAAATAGAGCGAGCGATGAGGCCGGCCGTAGAAGCGTGAGCCGTAGACGACGTCCGCCACTTTGCGCCGGTCGATGAGGTCGTAYATGACGGCCCAATCCGCGGGATCGTATTCCAGGTCCGCGTCCTGAACCACAATGACATCACCGTTGGCTTTCGCCAGCCCGGTCTGCAGGGAAGCGCCCTTTCCGCTGTTTTTGTCGTGGTAGAGCGGCATTATCGTGACGCGGGCAGCTGCTGATTCATTCGTGATGACCAGGTCTCCGTCGACCCCGACGGTTATACAGGTGCCATTGCGGGCACCGGTTGGAAAATTGGCCAGCAGCCACTCCCGCGTACCATCGCGGGATCCGTCGTCGACGATGATGATCTCCTTCTCCACCGTGGGAAGCGCCGCACTTGCCATCGCCAGCACGAGCGGCAACGTCGCGACTTCGTCGTAGACCGGTATGATTACAGAGAGCATGAAACCTCGGGCCTATGATGTCGGCTTCCGCCGGAGCCGGCAGTGCCTGTCAAGACAGGACGACCGACACGGTCATGACGACGCCGACAGCGGCGAACAGCACCCGGTAGCATCGTTGCAGCCGGCGAAGACTCTCGGGCGTCAGACCAGCCCGTATGGCCTGGAAGGAAGCCAACAGGTGCACCGGAATGAGCCCGGCGGCAAAGACGAGTGTTGGTGGCACAAATCGGAGCGCGCCCAAGGCAGCCACAAACGCATATGCCAGGATGAAGAGAACGAGACCGGCGCCGAAGCTTCTTGCCTTGCCGAAAGCCACGGCGTTCGTCCTGATCCCGTTGAGGCGATCGACCTCATGATCACTTGCCTCGTGCGTGAAATGGCCGGCGGTGAATACCAGCCCGAAGAAACAACTGACGACAAGCGCCCGAATGTCGATGGCGCCGAAAGCCGAATAGCCCAGCAGGAAATGCACCGACCCGCCGACGAAATGGAGGGCCGAGTTGAGGAGCGGAGACCCCTTCCAATGCAACGCGGGAGCAGAATACAGGGCGCTCAGCCCGGCAATCACCACGGCGAACAGGAGTACTCTCGTGTTGAGCAACCCGAACAGGACAAGACTGATCGCGAGCAACAAGCCCGCGATGTAGCCGACTTCCGTTCGCGTCAGACCTTTTGCGGCAAATGTTCTGTTGGCTCGCTTCGGGTCTTTGACATCGCCGTCGATTCCCGACCAGTCGTTGATAACAAAGACATGAGCCACCAGGCAAACATTTGCCGCCATCATGACGGCCAGGGCCAGGACATGGGTCACCGAAAATGACCCGGCTGAAAAAACCGCGCCGATCAGCGGTGTTGCCTGGAGCGCGGCGACTTCGTCGAACCGGATGCAAGACAACCAGCGTGCCGCCAGCCGATACGCTGCGGGGCGACTTTGAACAGCTGTGTCGGTCGTGATTCTCGTCAATTGTCACCCGCACTTCTGTTTTGGGCCGCCAGAGGCACAGGGAAGTTTTGCAAGCATGATCTCATTCTCGAAATAGAGCCTTAACCAGAGCGCATATCCGAAATCCTGTGACCAATAGAAGCGTTTTACCGTCGCCGTGAGGTCATTGTGATAGAGGAGCGGAGGCGCGCGGCTAAGCAGGTCGAAGTCGTCCGCGGCAATCGCACGCAGCAATTCGCTGGTTTGCTGATAGAATTCATACGAGCCACCACCAGTCTCCATCTGCCGAAGCTGCTCCGCGGCCCGAACCCAGATGTCCTGGCCGGGCGTTTCAGTCCGTAGTCGCGCTTGCGGGAACTGTGGCACGCATCCTGCCTTTTCCAGATCCGCCAAGCGCAGCCTGACCATAAGCGGCGCACCGGCATAGTAGACCCAGATATCGTCGTCGGCCGCCTTTAGCGACAGCGCTTCGCAGAGCGCATGCGCGGCTGGCTTGTCCACCTGCTCGAGAAACAGCAAAATATGCATCTGGATCCCTACATCGGCCGGGTTGGGGTCATGTCCAGGATCAAGGCATTGATATTTGTCGCGCGGCGCGAGCCAGGTCCGATAGAGGCCGTCCGCCCGCTTGAATTCTGTCATCATGGCAAGCGCGGATTGCCGCAATTCCATCCTGTCGCTGGGCGCGACACGCCAGGTGAGGGCAGTGTCGTCCGAATCCGGCGTGATGGCGCAGCCAAGAGTTCCAATCGTTGGCGCGTCCGGTCGTCCGTGATAGCGCACAAGCCCGCTTTGCTCGATCTGGGTGGTCAGGAACTGGCGCACCCTTGCCAGCATGTCGGTTGCACCCGCCGCTTCGGCCACCGGATTGAGTACATCGAGGATGACGGCGTTGAGATAGGTATTCATCTCCTGGCGCGGCTGCTCGAAGCGCGTTGCGGACGAATACGCCGTCAGCCAATAACCGCTGGCCTGCTGGCGGCTTTCGAGCATCTGCCGTGCGCGCCGTGCTGCGCTCGGGAGGTCCGTGACATGCTCGAAAGCTTCGTTGCCTTGCGCGACGAAGAGTGAAGTCTGCTTCAGCAGGCGCGGCTCGCCGCCTTCGGTGGCGCGCACCAATACCGCCAGAAGGTGCTCTCCTGGGGCGAGTTGATCGATTGGCATGGTAAGGCGCCAACCGGCCGGGCTCGATTGCCCAAGCGTCTTCTCGACATCGGGCCGCGAGAAGAAGGCCCTGGTTCCAGCGCCGGGCCGGCCATCGATCAACACCGCGACGTCACTTGGAGAATGGTTGTTGGTCAGTGCCCATCCCAGGACCTCGACCTGTCGGCGCACGAGCCCGCCGGTGCTTGCCTCGCCAGGCAGGATGTTGACGGCATCGATATTGCCGCGCAGATCAACGATCAGGTCGGGTTGGACGTGCGGATGCATCAGTTCCGCGACAAAGGCGGCATTGCGAATGTCCCATGCGGGCCGCATCCGGTCTGGTCCCTGGGTGGAGATGACGGGCATATCGGCAACGCCAGTGTACCAGAACGCGCCAACGGTCTGGATCGAGATTGCCACAAGGGATGCAAGCGCAAATGCCACCCGCCCGCTGCGGGAAAGAGCCTGGACCACGGGCGGAAGCAGCCAGATGAGCATGGGCAGCATGTCTGTCAGCCACCGCGGACCCCAGGACAGACCCTGCCTCCAATCGATCATGGCATAGAGAAGCAACTGGATGACCATGGCGCAGCCAACGGCCGCGGTGAGTCCCCGCCCCAGGCGCTCGGTTGCTATTCGTCGGCAAAAGATCAGAACGAACATCAGGAAGGGCGAAAATACAAATAGCCCTCGGGTCGGGCTGAAAAGCAGGCCAGCAATGCCGCCCACGATGCTGTCGTTGAAATTGTCGGCGCGGACATGGACCGCATAAGCTCCGGCAACATTGCCGACGAGCATGATGTTGTAGCTCAGGACCAAAACAACGGGGATCAGGCCCGCCAGGACGAACAAAGGCCGCATGCGGCCGGCCCACCACAGGCCGTAGAGACCAAGCCCAGCCGCCAGAATGGCATCGGGCTGACGGTTTGCTGCGATAAGTCCGCAAAGCAGGCCTGCCAGGAAAATCCGCCACGTTGTGGCAGGTCCCGTGAGCAACAGCATCGTAGCCACGATCAGGACTTGGGCGAGCCCGTGCATCCACAGAGCCTGACTGCTGATGACCCACGTCGTCGTGCCAAATGCATAAAGCAGCGTGAGAATGACGGCCATGTTTTGATCGGTGCGCCGTCGCAAAAGCAGATAGATCAGAGCGACCGACAGCGCCGCCAACGAAGAAGCACAGAGCTTTTCCATGATGCGTGCGACTTTGTCGAAAACCAGCGGATCGGAACCATGATGGTTCAGATAGACGACGGCCGGCAGGTAAAACGGGGAGAGGATGACCGGAACAACAATGGGAAACTTTGAGACATAGTTGTCTCCACGAACCTTCAGAATCCAGTGAGCCGTATCGCCTTTCTCCAGCGTTGCCGGGGGCTTTCGTCCCTGAGCTACGGTGGTCAGAATTGGGTTCAGGGTCAGGCTGTGGTTCTGCCAGATTGAAAAGGGCAGGTAGCGCGCTGCATAGCTGTCAGCCGCCGTTATCGAGCGCAGGTTTGCATTGTAGACAAGAAGGGAAAGAAGCCCGAGCAGCAGCGCGACGGCCGCATCGCGGGCGCAACTGCGCCGAAACGCCGGCTTCGATGCCGCCTGGTCCGGGACACGGGTCGTGATCGCCCCAGTCGCCAACAATCTTCCCCGTTGTGATTTTCTGCCAAAGGTCATAGGGGCACGCACCGCGTTCGACAACGATCGTCTTGGCGCTTCAACAGGATCGTTTAGAGTGCTGGAGTCGCGCCTGGTTTACCGGCCGTCCCGAGAGGTATAATTGCTGGCATTGAACGAGCAGTCCCCAAGGCGGGCAAATCTCATCGGTATCGGCGCGCCGCGAACAGCCACAAGCAGTCTGGCCAGAATGCTTGGCGCCACGCGGAAAGTTTTCATACCCCCGGAAAAGGAAGTTAATGGCTTCGGCATCGACGCCGATATGGCCGAAGCCCGCTATGAAACGCGCTTCGCCGACGCACGCAGTGACTGCCGCTATCTGGCGGATATCTCTCCGGTCTACCTTTCAAGCCGGCAGGCGGCCGAACGGATACAGTCCTACAATCCCGAAGCAAAAATCATCGCAACGCTGCGGGAACCCGTCAGCCGTGTGATTTCGCAATACAGACACATGAAGGCAAAAGTAGACGTGTCCCTCGGCCCGGAACTCGCGTTTGATATCGATGCGTATCTGAGAGCCGGGCTCGCCGAGATGAAAAGCGCGCAACATCAGGAAAATTCCTGGTACTCGGCGTCTCTGAACATCGCCCACTCGTTCTATGGCAGCAACCTGCGCCGCTACTATGATCTCTTTCCCAGAGATCAGATAATAGTCCTCATCTATGAGGATCTGATAAGACCCCGCCGCTTCTGGGAAAAGGGGATATGGGAACAAGATCTGCAGAGGTTCCTGGGCATCAAAGTCAGCCAGAGAGTTTGGGACAATCGCGCGAAGGGCTCCAAAATGGCTGTTTCGGATGAAGTAGCGGGCGACTTGAAAGCGTTGTTCGCGGCAGAGGTCGCCATAACCAGCGACCTGATCGGACGCGATCTGAACCAGATGTGGGGCTACTGACGCGCGCCGTGTCRAAGCGTTCCCAAATAGCTTCAACTTGGACCCTACACTGACCCCAGTTCCGATCCGTATCGAGACCGTCGATCCGCCGCGAGACTTCCCCCTTTTCACCGAGTACTTGACCAGCCTTGTTTGATGCCCACAGTCCTGGGCCGTGATGCCTGTTGTCGACGCCGGCTCATTTGCCACGCCTGTCCTCCCGCGTTTGAATTGTGGCGGCTCAACGCATGCGCTATGGCGAAGTTTCTAATGTACCGGCGAGGGAAGATTCGAGCCAAGCATGAGGAATGTGTTTTTTACGATTTCGTCGTGGAACTACCTCCACTATTCCCGGACCGTGGCATCCTCCTTCGCCCGTCATCATCCCGATTTTTCATGTGTGATCGCGATCTGCGACAAGCCTCGCGATGACCTGGGAAAGGACGCGTTTCCCGAGTTCGACGATCATGTTTTTTTCGACGATCTCGATCTTCCGGATCGTCATGCTCTGAGTTTTCGCTACGATGTCATGGAGCTGAACACGGCCATCAAGCCGACGATGTTTCGTCGACTGTTCGCCGAAGGTTTTGATCGCGTCATTTACCTCGACCCCGACATCTTCGCCTATCGTCGCTTCGACGAGCTGTTGGCGGCGTTTGACGCCGGAGCTTCCTCGATACTGACGCCGCACGCGCTCGAACCCAACCTTCATGCAGAGAGTCCGAACGACCTGACCTTCCTGCGCGCCGGCGTCTACAATCTGGGATTTCTGGCCCTGGCCAAGACGAAGGAGACGCTGGCCCTGCTGGAATGGTGGGAGACACGTCTGCAAAAGGAATGTGTCTGGACCCGGATATCCGACGGAATTTTCGTAGATCAGAAATTCATGGACCTGTGGCCGGCCTATTGCCCCGGCACGCACATCCTGCGCGATCCGGCCTACAACGTGGCGTATTGGAACCTGGATTCGCGCACGATCACGAAGAAGGGCGACGACTACGACGTCAACGGTTCGCCGCTGGCCTTCTTTCACTTCAGCGGGATCATGCCCAGCGATCGAAGTGTCCTCTCCAAGCATCAGCAGCGCTGGAAGCCGAATTCCACCCCGGAATTGGCGACCTTGCTGACGGACTATCACCAGCAATTGGAAGATCACGGCGCCAGCAGATTTTCTTCGATGCCCTACGGCTTCGGGACATTCGCCGACGGAACCGCAATTCCGATCCTGGCGCGCGTGCTGTTTCGCGAGAAGCTTGAGCCGATCGAAGGTGACCCCTTCGCCGTCATGCCCGACTATCTCGACCGTCCAGCCGATGTCGATCCAAATCCCGGTGGCGTGGTCACGGAACTCGCGCGCACACTTTGGGCGGCGCGGCCGGATTTGCAGTTCCACTTCCCGCTCAGGGAAGCCCAGGCGCAGGTCAACTTCGCCGACTGGTATGTCACCGGCGGTGCCACGTCGGCTGGGATCCCAGCGCGGTTCATTGACACCGTTGCCAAGAGAATTGATCGGCTCGGCTCATCCATCACGGCTGCAGAAGGTGTGACAAGCGCTTCAGGCAGAGCGGTATCGATCGCCACGCGTCGTGTCGCGCGTGGTATTTATAGAGCTCTGCTGAGGGCCGAGCCCCGTATTCGATGGCTCTACAGAAAGGTACCGGCGGCTAGGCGAAGGCAGGTTCTCGATGCGCTCCTGCGACGCGGATGGCCCACCAATTTCGACGCAACAACCAAGGCCGCGCTTGTGCCCGGTCTTTCTCTGATCGGTTATCCCTTTTCGGAGACGGGCGTTGGCGAGGGCATGCGTCTGTTGGCAAGCTCGATCGAAAGCGCCAACATCGGCTACGACGTCACGAATTTCGATCAGCAGGTAACCTCGTCACGTGGCGATCGGGCGCTGGCGTCTCGAGTTGCCGAGCGACCATCGAAAACGGTGAACGTTTTCTGCGTGAACGCTGACATGCTGGGATCGACCATCCAGGGAATAGGCAACGACATTCTTCCCAACAGGTACAATGTCGTGCGCCCGTTCTGGGAATTGCCCAACATCAATCCGCAATGGCTGGACGCCTTGCAGCAAGTGGACGAGATCTGGGCCCCGACGACCTTTGTCCGCGACGCGTTCGTGGCGGGGACGGATCGCCCCGTTACGCATATTCCGGTCGCTATATCCATCCCACCCGACATAGCGCCGAACCGGGAGCGATTTCATATTCCCGCCACCTCGACCGCATTTCTCTTCGCGTTCGATTTTTCGTCCTACCCGGACAGAAAGAACCCGGATGCCGTCCTGCAGGCATATCTGCACGCGTTCGGGCAAGACAGCGATCGTCGGGTGTCCCTCGTCATCAAGACAATGGGAAGCAGCCCGCAAAAAAAAGCGATCCTGAATACAATTCGCAGCCTGGCACAGGCGGACAACAGGATCATCCTGATCGACGAGGTTCTGACCCGATCCGAAACATACAGCCTGACGGCATCGTGCGATGTCTTTGTGTCTCTACATCGCTCGGAAGGCTTTGGATTGGGAATTGCCGAAGCCATGGCCATGGGCAAGGCAGTCATCGCGACGGACTATTCGGGAAGTAAGGATTTTGTCAGCCCTCAGACGGCATTTCCGATTCCTTACCGGCTGATCGGCGTGGAACCTGAACAGTATCCTTATTTTATCCCAGGGCAGAAATGGGCGGACCCCGATGTCATCGAAGCCGCCCGGATCATGACGTTACTGGCTGGGCAAAGCGATTTGATCACCGCCATCGGCGAGCGTGCCCGCTCCTATATGGCCGCAATGCACAGCCCACAAGCCGTGGGCAAGATGATCGCAAACCGCCTCCAGGATATCCACGGATACAGAAATCTCTATTTGCGCTAGTCGAGACGCGAACCGAGCAATAGTTGAATTTCGATCCGGGGCACATGAGCGAGCCCGTGCTTTCTATCCGTCATCTGGTCAAGCGCTTCGGCGGCCTGACAGCGGTCGATGATGTCAGCTTAGATATCGCGGCGGGCGAAGTGGTTGCCTTGCTCGGCGACAATGGCGCCGGCAAGTCGACATTGATAAAATGTGTCTCGGGAGTCTATCAGCCTGATGGCGGCGAGATCTGGTTCGGCGGCAAGCCACAGATTTTCTCGAGCCCGATTGCCGCCCGCGATGAAGGCATTGAGACCATCTACCAGGAGTAAGGGCGCGCCGGCCATAACATAGGTCGTTAGCCCTTTCGATTTCCGTTTCTACTGCGCGCCTCATGGCAAGGCGTCTTTATTCGTAGATGAGGCCCTTGCGCTGCAAGCGCTCGCGCATGTCGTTGACATCGAGACTGAACTTGCCCGCGGCATAGAGGCTGCGCTTTTCTTCTTCCATCGCCTCGCGCTTGCGGGCGATTTCGAGGATCTTTGCAGCGGTTTCGCGCGGCACCACGCACACGCCGTCGTCATCGGCTACGATCACGTCGCCGGGCCGGATGTGGGCCCCGGCGCAGACGATCGGCACCTGGACGTTGCCGAGCGTCTCCTTGACCGTCCCCTGTGCGCTGATCGCCTTCGACCAGACCGGGAAGGCCATGGAGCGCAAGGTCGACACATCGCGCACGCCAGCATCGATGATGAGGCCCCTGATGCCTTGCGCCTTGGCCGATTCAGCCAGCAGGTCGCCGAAATAGCCGTCGTCGCAAGGCGAGGTCGGGGTGACGACCAGGATGTCGCCTGGTCGCGCCTGTTCCAGGGCGACGTGGATCATCCAGTTGTCGCCCGGCGCGACTTCACAAGTCAGCGCGTTGCCGCCAATCCTGGCGCCATCATAGATGGGCCGCAGCCGCGCGGCGAGCAGGCCCGTCCGTCCCTGCGCCTCGTGAACCGTGGCCACGCCAAGTTGGCCAAGAGCATCGCAGGTCTCGATCGGCGTACGCTCGGTCTTCGTGACGACTTTGGCCATCGGTGTTCTCCCGTAACGATGAGGGGCGGCCGTCTGGCCGCGCCCAAACAGTGCTCATAGGTCGACCTAGCGCCCTTGCGCCTTCAGCCGCGCATCAAGCCTCGGATAGACCTTGCGGGCATTGCCTTCGAACACGGCGTGCCGTTCGGCCTCATCGAGCGAAAGCGCGTCGATGTAGCGCCGCGTGTCGTCGAAGTCGAAGCCGGTCTCCGGGTCGATGGCCTTGACCGCTCCAAGCAACTCGGAGCCGAACAGAATGTTGGCCGGACCAACGACGCGAAACAGCGTGTCGATGCCTGGCTGATGGTAGACGCAGCTGTCGAAGTAGACGTTGCGCAGCAGGTGCGCGCCCAGTTCAGGCCGGCCCAACATCATCGCCAGGCCACGATAGCGGCCCCAGTGATAGGGCGCYGCACCGCCGCCATGCGGGATGATCAGCTTGAGATCGGGAAACGCGCTGAACAGGTCGCCCTGGATCAGCTGCATGAACACTGCGGTATCGGCATTGATGTAGTGCGCGCCGGTCGTATGCAGGCACAAGCTGCAGGAGCCGGAGACATGGATCATGGCCGGCACCTGCAGCTCGACTAGTTTTTCGAAGAGCGGGTACCAGTAGCGGTCGTGGATCGGCGGCGCCGACCAGAAGCCGCCGGACGGATCAGGATTGAGGTTGCAGCCGACGAAGCCAAGTTCGACGACGCAGCGCTCGATCTCGGCAAGGACCGGCTTCAGGTCGCCGCTCATCGATTGCGGCAGCTGGCATACGCCGGCAAAGTTGGCCGGGAACATGTCGACGATGCGGGCGATCAGATCATTGGAGATGCGCGACCATTCGGCATTGTTCTCCGCGCTGCCGATATGATGGCCCATGCCTGAAGCACGCGGCGACAGGATGGTCAGGTCCGAGCCGCGCTCGCGCTGCAGGCGCAACTGGTTCTGTTCGACCGTTGCCTTCAGCACGTCGTCTGCAATGCGGGGATAGGCAGGCCTCAAGTCGCGCGTGCCCTCGACGAACTCGACCTGCGCCTTGCGAAAGGCATGATGGTCCTGCGGTTCGCTCGTGTAGTGGCCGTGGCAGTCGATGATCATTTCGGTTCTCTTCGCGACGCGATCCGGCAAGCGGCGGATGCCGAGATCCGCCGCCGCCGATTGTTGCGCCTATGGTTCGAGCACGTAGTTGGTGAAGCCGCCGTCACCGGAGGCGACGCCGTTGATAGCCTCGTTGATCCGCTCGAGCGGATACGTCCTGGCCTCCAGCACCGAGAGATCGATCGTGCCGGAGCGGACCATGTCGGCGATCTCCATGCCCTCGGCCGTGGTCAGCCAGGCCGAGCCGATCAGCTCCATCGAATTGTCCATCCACCATTTGGTGTTGAACAGCATGTCGCTGCCGGTGCCGCCGATGTTGACGATGCGGCCGCCGCGTTTGACGCCCATCATGGCATCCTTCATGGCATTGACGTCGGCGACCGCGCCGAGGCAGTCGAGCATGAAGTCGGCGCCGAGACCACCGGTCTGCGAGCGGACCCAGTCGGCGACCTTGCCGTCCTGGTTGGAGAAGGTCTGGATCCGGTTCGGGGCAAGCTGCTTCAGCCGCTCGAGCAGGGGCTTGCCGCGTGCCACCGCGTAGATCGTCGAGACGCCCATGGCGAGCGCGAAGAGGGTGGCGCCGACGCCCAGCGTGCCCGTCGCGCCATTGATGATCAGCGACTTGCCGGTCGGTATGCCGAACTTCTTGATCGCGGAATAGGACGTGCCGAGGTACCCCATGCGGGCGGCCTGCGGAAAGGTCATGTTGTCGGGAATCTTGACGATCGCATTCTGCGGCGCGCACATGAACTGGGCGAAACCGCCTTCCGGATAGCGCTTGTAGATTTCGAGGCTTTTCTCGTTGAAGCCGAAATAGCCGTTGAAGGTGAAGTACTCGCACTTCGCCTGATGGCCGCTGACGCAGGCATGGCAGGCGCCGCAGGAACGCAGCGGATTGACGTAGACGCGGTCGCCAGGCTTGATCGCCACGACTTGGTTGCCGACCTGATGCACGATGCCCGCGGGGTCGAGGCCGAAGATCGCGGGCTTTGTCGGCAGCGGCTGATGTGGGTACCAGGTTTCCCAGTTGTTCAGCRCGTTCGCGAGGTTGGGCACCATCCCGCAGGCCTTGACCTCGACGACCACATCCGTGCCGGACGCCACCGGTTTCGCCACCTCCTCGACACGCATCGGCTCGTTCACGGCATGTAGCCGTGCCGCCCGCATCATGATCGTCATCGTCTGTTCCTCCCAATATGTCGGTTCCCGGAGATGCCGCATTGACATTCCAACTGGATTGCAGATACCGTACAGTATCTGGATTGGATGACGCAAGAGCCGATTTCCACTGACGAAAGCATTTGCAGGAGATCTCGGCGTATGCCGTGCCGGTTGCGGCCCGGCGATGAACGCTTTCGCCGCGCGAACTTCGCTCGCTGAATGAACGTGGCGCCATCCAGGCAACAAGGACAGATGAAAGGGCATCGAAGGCCCGTTCGGCGTCCTACACGGAGGGATGAGTGCCGGAGTTTACGCTAACGCCAATCGATCTTCTGCGCATTCTGTGCGGGCTCTGGTTCCTTCCGCATCTCGTCGGAAAGATCAGGAACTTCGAAAAGGCGACGAAGACGTTCGAGGCCGCGGGACTGAAGCCAGGAAAGCCTTTCATCGTGCTGACCATAGGGCTGGAGTTTCTCGCCGCCGTTGGAATGGTGTTCAACATTCATCCGCGATGGGCGGCGGCGTGCGGCGTGGCTGTCTTGCTGGGGGCGGCCTATGCGGTGGTGCGCATCAATGGGCCACGCTGGCGCTGGCAGCTGATGGGCCCCGAATACCCGATTTTCTGGGCGCTTGCCTGTATTGTTTCGGCCTTCTAACCTTCGGCCGATTCGGATACCAGAGGTATCCCGATAGTGGACTGGAAGGACTAAAAGATGGCGCGACTGACACGCGAACAGAGCCAGGCTCTGACCCGCGAGAAGCTTTTGCTGTCGGCGAGCGAGGTCGTGGCGCGCGACGGTTATTCCGGCGCGACCATCGAACGCATCGCGGAAGAGGCCGGATATTCGAAGGGCGCCTTCTATTCGAACTTTGCCACCAAGGAAGAGATTTTCCTTCAACTGCTTGAGCGCCATGCCGGCGGCGACGTGGTCGAACTCACCGGCCTGCTCGACGGTTACGATGACCCGAAAGAGATCATCGACGCGATGTGCAATTGGGCCAACCAGCGCGCGAAGGACAAGCGGTGGGGAACGCTTGCCATCGACCTGCTGCGGATCGCCCGCCGGGACAACACGCTAGAAGAGCGGCATCTGCGCTTGTTCAAGGACCAGTGGGTGGGCCTGGGCAAATTGCTGTCCGGRAAGCTTTTCCCGTACGGTGGTTCCGATATCGAACCACTCTATGTCGGCGGCGTCGTTCTCGAACTCATCTATGGCGGCCTGTCCAGCTTCATGAAGGACGATTCGCCGGGTGAGATGGTGAGGGCCACGCTCACCTCGATGCACGAAGCCCATCTCTACAGGCACTTGAAGCAGCCAGCCCGCAAATAAGGCCGCTTCCAACACGCACCGGTCAGTCTTGGCTCGCAGCCGAGGCCGTCCAGGCGCACGACGCAAGCACCGTCATTGGGTTGGTGCCGCCACCAGCATCATCTGAAGTTGACACACGAGCTGCTCGGCCTCCCTTGTGCCGGCGGCTGTACCGAAGACCACATGGTCGGGACGCACCAGGGCGGCGCGCGCGCCCTTCGCGGTCAGCCAGTTGACGAGAACGCGGTCCTCTTCCATCAGCAGCGAAGGGTAGGATTTCTCCTGCGCCACGCGATGCACGGCAATGCCCACCTCCCGCGCCTTGTCCAGGAGGGTAGGAGAGGGGTCCATGTCGCCGGCGATGAGAAGCTGGAATCCTGGCGGCGACGCATCGTCGAGCCGCATCCGGCCGAAAGGCCCGATAACCCAGGGTTGAGGACATGGCTCACCGGCGCCAGGGCTCGGCGAGCCGTCGATGTTGCTGGCGACAAGTCCGTGACGGATGGGCGGAAAGAGGTTCTGCCGGATCTGAACACCCTGGCCCGCGCGCATGGCTGCGGCCATCTCGGCATCACGCGCCTGCGCCTTGTCCGGATCCAGCTCGCAGATGAACTGTCCAAGCCGCTTGGTGATGTCGATGACTTCGCGCATGAACGGCCTGCGCTCGGCCTGGTAGGTGTCGAGCAAGTGCTCCGATCCGCCGCCGATCACATGGGCCAGCTTCCATGCAAGATTGGCTGCATCCTTGATGCCTTGCACCATTCCCTGCGCGAGAAACGGCGGGGTCATGTGGCAGGCATCGCCGGCGAGAAAGACATTACCCACGCGCCACTGCTCCGCAACGAGGGCGTGGAAGTTGTAGGTCGCCGAGCGCCACAGCCTGGCCTGTTCCGGCCGAAGCCAGGGCGAAAGCAATTGCCAGATCCGTTCCGGGCGGTTGATCTCCGCCGGATTTTCGCCCGGCAGGATCATGAACTCCCAGCGGCGTAGCTGATCAGGCCCACACACGTAGGTGTGCGGTCTCGCGGGATCGCAGAACTGGACGTTGGTCTCCGGCAATGGCGCCTGCTGGTCCTCCAATATCATGTCGACCACGAGCCAGGGTTCGTCGAAGTCGAGGTCCTCAAGCGCGACGCCGAGCCCGCGCCGGATGAAGCTGTTCGCGCCGTCGCAACCGACGACATAGCGCGGGTCGCGCGTTGTGCGCTCACCGCTCGCCTTGTCGTGCAGCTTAAGGACCGGTCTTTCGGGATTCTCAAGGCCGACGAGTTCCGTTCCGGTGCGAAGCGTCAGATTGGCGAACCTCTTGCCATTGGCGCGCAGGGCCTGTTCAAGCTGCGGCTGCAGGAAGGTCTGGTAGGGCGGCCAGGCAAGCGGGTAGGGTTCGGAAGGGGACTCGAACCGGCGCAACAAGGTCCCGTCGGCGGACCTATATTCCGATGGACGATAGTGCCCCGTCGCTGCGGCCACGGCGTCGGCCGCGCCGATGTTCTGGAAGACCCGCATCACCTCATGGTCCATGCCGATCGCGCGAGGCAGGGCATAGACGTCGTCCGCGGCGTCTATGCCTTCCACCCCGACGCCTGCTGCCGCAAGAAGATTGCACAAGGTGATGCCGACCGGTCCGAGCCCGACCACCACGACGTCCGCCTCATCATGCGCCATCAGTGATACTCCCGTCCTCTCTGGCCGGCACGGTGCGAACTGCCGCGCGGCATCACTGCAGGAAAGTCGGCACCGAGAGCCCCAGCCGAACGGCTACATCGGTGAGGTTCCTGGCCGTGCCCTTGGCCAGCGGGATGCCGTTGGCGGTACGCTCCCGCCTGGTCTGGAAGCCACGTTCGCCAGGCAGTTTCACGCCATCGGAGCCGCCTGCCGGATCAAGCGCATGGATCGCGCCGGCGAGGCTTTCCACCGAGGTGAGAAAGGATGAGCTGTCGCCGAAGGCCGCCGGATTGATGGCAAGCATGAGGCCATTGAAGCCGCCTTTCTTTTCGCCGCGCAGGAACGGCGCGATGACCGCATTGCCCATCAGCACGCTCGACAGAATTTCGATCATCAGCGACAGGCCGGATCCCTTCGGTCCGGCCATCGGCAGGATGGCGGCCACGGCATGTGGATCCTGTGTTTCGACGCCGTTGCCGTCGATGGCCCAGCCTTTGGGGATCGGGTTGCCCGAATCCTTGGCCGCCATGATCTTGCCGAGCGCGACGGCGGCGGTCGACATGTCGAGCACGATCGGATCGGCGCCGCCCGGCCGTGGAACGGCGATCGACAGGGGGTTCGTCGACAGGGCCTCGCCCTTGGCGCCGAAGTAGCTCATGAGCGGCCTCGACGCGGTCATGGCGATGCCGATGAGGCCGCGGCCGGCCAGTTGGGTGGTGAAGTAGCCGATTGCGCCGGCATGCGATATGGCGCGGGCGCCGCACCAGCCGATGCCGAATACTTCGGCCAGATCGCCGGCCTTGCCCGCCGCGTGCATCATGGCGCCGGCGCCCGGCGCCTTGGCGTAGTCGAAGACGCAGGTCGCCCCGAACTCCCGGATCAGCGTCGGCTGCTGACCAGAGCACACGACGGCGGTCTTGATCATCTCGATGTAGCGCGGGATCCTGAGAACACCGTGCGAATCCGTGCCACGCATATTGGCCCACACCAGCAGCCGCGCGGTCTGTGTCGCCTCGTCCGGCGTATAGCCGGCAGCATGCAGGAGCGCTGCGGCAAAATCGGTCAGTTCGGTTTCCTGGGCGACGGGCATGCCTGATGTCTCCTGGTCTGGCCGCATCGACCTCAAGCGACCGGCGTTGCCGGGAAGAATTTGTCGAGCCAGCCCTTGATCATCACCTTGGTGCGCGGCGCGTCCTCAGGGGCGAGCGGGAAATGGGCGGTGCCCGTGATCAGCATCAGTTCGGCCGGCTGCCCGGCCTTTTCGAACAGGCGGATGGATTGCTCGGTCGGCGTGATGATGTCGTCGGCGGTGTGGAAGAACAGGGCCGGCCGCGGTGCTATATTGGCCACCACGTCATCCGCCCTGAAGTTCATCATGCTCCATGCCGTCTCGGTCGGGATTTCCATGATCGCCTTGGGCGACAGGTTCTTGCGCAGTTTTTCCGGGATCGGCACGGCGTCGAAGCGCGAGATCCACAGGCTCTCGCCCGTCGCGCGCTTGTGCTCGCGCCCCTTCTCGAGCAAGCCCATGAAACGCTCCCAGGCCTCCGGCGTGGGATGCTGGCCGCGGAACTTCCGCTCGCCGTGGCCCCAGCCGCATGAGGAGATGACGCAGGCGAACCGCTCATCGATCCCGGCTGTGTAGACTGACACCGCGGCGCCGAAGCTGTGGCCGGTGATGCCAATTCGCTTCGGGTCGATCTCGGGGCGCTTGGCGAGGAAGGTGAGCGCGTTCTTTGCGTCGGCGACCTGATCGAAGCAGCGCACCTGGGCGCGCTCGCCCTCGCTCTCGCCGCAGCAGCGGAAGTCGAAGCGCAGCGCGGCATAGCCGAACGCTTCCATCATCTCCGCCTGGATCTGGGCGTGCGACTCGTCCTTGGAGCCGACGAAACCGTGGCAGACGATGAACGCCGGCAGCTTCTGTCCAGGACGGTGGCTGTCGGGAATGTGCAGAATCGCCGACAGTTTCAGGCCGTCGGATTCGAACGTCAGTTTTTCCTGCATGGCAATCTCCTATCGAAGCAGCGCCCACACCCTGGGTTGAGCTGCTTCGCCTTGCTTCCTTGTACGGTCTGCCGAAGCGCGGCCCGCCGCCGCACCTTCCTGGTCAGTCGATCCTGGCGAACGGAAAATGGTGCTCGCGCCAGTCCTGGGGGGCGGGAGACCCCCAGACATTCATCTGGCGGACGTTTCCTGGGCGCTCCAAATTGGTGATGACGTTCGGCACGAAGTGGGCGTCGTCGGCAACGGTGTGCATGGCGCCGGAGCACTCGACCATGGCTCCGCTGGCGTCCAGATAGTAGGCGTAGGTGTTGTCGCCCGGACGGTGGCGGCCCGGCCCCCAGAGGAGCTGGCGGTCGAACCCGTCGAGAATGTCGCCGAGCCGGCAGTAGTCGCTGAAGTGGCTGAATTCGAAGGAATAGTGGTGAAGCCCGACCGGGCCCTTAGCCAAACCCAGGATGTGATGCTGGCGGTTGCCGCCATGCATCCAGCTCAGCGCTTCGTTGACCATGCGCTCGGTGAGCTGCATGCCGCAGATTTCGGAGAGTTGCCGCCTGGTAACGACCGGGTCGGGTGTGATGAGATTGATGTGGTCAAGCCGCCGCGGCTTGATACCGTTGGTTGGGAAGCGCGGATTGTACATGTCGTCGCGCGCCGGGGTGTGAACCTCGAAGCGCAGTCCTTCCGGCGTTGCGAAGGTCACGCCGGCATCGCAACAGGCCAGGCTGGGTTCGCGCGAGAGGATCCGGCAGCCGGCACCGTCGACGCGCGAGGCGGCTTCCGCGACGGCCTCGGCGGTCAGCGCTTCGAGCCCGATCGTATGGCAGGAATTCTCATCGGATTGGAGCAGAACGAGTTCGGCCTTGCGGCCGTTCGAGCTCAGCCATGTCTCGCCCGCCGTCTGCTTGGTGATCCGCAGCCCGAGAATCTCCGTCGAGTCGTGGATCACGGCCCCGACGTCACGGACATTCAGCTTTATGTGACCGACCCCAAATACCAGGTGCATCACTATCCTCCTCTTGCGGTCGCAGCGTGGCCCTGGCGATCTCCTTAGAGCAAACTCAATCCGACGGCAATAATTTTCGAAAAAAAGATATTATTACGAAATATTAGAGGTGGCTGTCTGAACGGACTGTGTTTCGCAGCGTTCCAATCCCGTGGATCTCGATCTCGACCTCGTCGCCGGGGAAAAGGAACTCCGGCGGATTGCGGCTGGCGCCGAAACCCGAGGGGGTGCCGGTAACGATGACGTCGCCAGGGTCGAGCGGGGCGAACGTCGAGATGTAGGAGATCAGCCAGGGGATGTCGAAGATCATGCGATCGATCGCGATCGACTGCTTGGTGACGCCGTTGACCCGGCTCTCCAGAAGGAGCCGCGCCGGGTCCGGGATCTCGCGCGTGCAGACCATCCAGGGGCCGAACGCGCCGCTGTGGTAGAAGTTCTTGCCTGGCGTGAACTGGCTCGAGTGTTTCTGCCAATCGCGCACGCTCCCCTCGTTGAAGCATGCGTAGCCGGCGACACATGCCATCGCTTCGGCGCGCGCGATCTTGTGGGCGCGGCGCCCGACGATCACCGCCAGTTCGCCCTCGAAATCCAGCTTTTCGGAAATCGCCGGCTTCAGGATCGCGCCTCCATGGCCGATCTGTGCTTGCGCGTGGCGCATGAACAGCAGGGGAAACTGCGGCGCCGGCTTGCCATCCTCGTGGAAGTTGGTGGCGACGCAGAAGATCTTGCCCGGGTTGGGTATCGGAGGGAGCAGGCTGACTTCGGCCAGCCGCAGGGTTTCGAAATCGCCCTTGTCGGGCGCGATGTCGGGAAAGCGGCTGCCGAGATGGGCTTTGAGATCCAGCGGCGCGCCGGGAACGGAATCCAGGCGCAGGATCGTTTCGCCGTCGACGATTCCATAGCCGGCACCGGAGTGGTCAACGAAGGAAGCGAATTTCAAAGGCTCACCCATTCAAGACGTGCCATGAAGGCAGGCACCTCTGCAGCGGAGTAAATCGGATTTTCGAAAATATGCAAGTCGTTGGAAGGCGGCGGCAAAGCGAACCGATTTCAGACCGAAATGGCCTGATCGCTGGTTGAGCATGGTGCCGATTTCCACCTGTCACAACAAAGTTACGAAAAAATATTGATATTTCGAAAAAAGTGTGCGACCACCGATCTGGCCTCGGGAGGAGGCCCAGGTGCGCGCCGAAAAGTTCGGCATGCACTGGTTCGAGCGAACGGGAGGTATCGACGTGACAGCAATTCCGCAGACGATGAAGGCGGCGCGCATGCACGAGATCGGCGGCCAGCTGAGGATCGAGGAAGTGCCGGTCCCGAAGCTTGGGTCGATGGACGTGCTCGTTCGCGTCAGGTCGTGCGGCATCGTGCCGAACCTCGCCAACATCCTGGCGATGTGGCCGACCTGGTTTCCCCACATGCCGCAGCCGCCGCTGCCGGCGATCTTCGGCCTCGACCCGACCGGCGAGATCGCCACGGTCGGCAGCCAGGTCCACGGTTTGAAGCCTGGCGATCGCGTCTACGTCAATCCGGGGCGCTCCTGCGGCTCTTGCCGTCATTGCCGGCGCGGTGACATGATTTCCTGCCGCCACTACGCCTTCCAGGGCTATTTCGGCTTTAGCCACGACGCGCTGCAGACATTCGAAGACTACCCGGTCGGCGGCATTTCCGAGTACATGGCCGCGCCGGCATCGGCGATCGTCGCGCTTCCAGACAACATGACCTTCGATCAGGCGGCGCGGCTCGGCTACATGGGCACAGGCTATTCCGCTCTGAAGAAGGCGCAGGTCGGCCCTGGCGACACGATCCTCGTCAATGGCATTTCCGGCACGCTCGGCATATCGATCGCGGTGTTCGGTCCGTCCTTCGGGGTCAAGAAGATTCTCGGCACCGGTCGCGACAGGAAGCTGCTGAAGGAGATCGAGGCGCTGGCGCCTGGCATCATCGAGACGCATTCGCTGGACGACGGATCGCCCGACGAATGGGCCCGTTCCAGGACGGCGCATGGCGAAGGGGTCGACGCCTTCATCGACTGCAACGGTCCCGGTACCCCGCAAGAGCCTTTCCTGGCGGGTCTCAGGGCACTGCGCCGTGGCGGTGTCGCCGTCGACATCGGCGCCGTGATGGGTGCGGTTCCCATTGACGTGCACATGATGATGGACCGCAACCAGCGTCTTATCGGTTCGGCATGGCTGACGACATCCGAGGGCCAGGAAATGGCTGACCTCGTCGGGATCGGCAAGGTCAGCTTCGACCTCCTGGAAACCCATGCAACGCCCATGAGCAAGGTCAATGAGGCCATTTCGGGTATCGCCCAGCGCCATGGCGGGTTCTCGAATTTTGTGATCCATCCGTAATTGCATACGTAGTAGTATGTTGATACCGGATGGTATCCATGTTATTTGGGAGGTTCAAGACATGAACATTCGCCGCATCGTCACAGGAAAGAACGCCGCAGGAAAATCGGTATTCATCAGCGACGGCGCCTCGCCGCGCGAGATGGCGCTGCGGCACACGCCCGGCTTCGTTTCCTCCCCGCAGTGGAAGGTCGACGGGACGCCGGATCTGGCCAAACGCGACGGCGTCGATCCGATGGCGAGCGAGGGCACGATGCTGGCTTCGGTCGGGGGCTCGGTGTTCTGGATGATCACCTTTCCGCCGGACAGCGTGATGATGTCGCCCGACTGGAAACCCGAACTGGCGGGTCCGGAGCATGTGAAGGCCGCGCCCGGCATCGCCGAGTGCTTCGAGATGGACAGCCCCGGCATGCACCAGACGCCGACGGTCGACTATGTGACCGTCGTCAAGGGCCGGCTTGTGCTCGAGCTTGATGACGGCAAGACCGTTGAGCTGAAGCAGGGCGATACGGTGGTGCAGCAGGGCGCGCGTCATGCCTGGCGCAATCCCTTCGACGAGCCGGTGACGATCTCGGTCGTCATGCTTGGCGCGACGACGGCATAGCCGCGTCGCACGCATCGCCCACCGGCCCTCCGTTGGGCGGCGTCGACGTTTTCTCTCTCTCCGGGCCTACTGTCGGTCCGGTACGTGGTCGCCCCTTACTGCCTCGTGCACGTCCCCGTCGCCGAGGTTCTTCTCAGCGACCTCAGCCAGGATCTGGCGGGCCCAGCGGTGCAGACCGGAGTGGTGCGTGCGCTCGGTCCAATAAATGTCGACCTGGATGAAGACGTCCATCGGGAAAGGGCGGAGCGCGAGTCTGTCCGACAGGCGACGCGCCAGCCGATACGGAATCGTCGCCACCAGCTCCGACCCGGGAATAAGCCGCTCCAATATGTCGTGGCTCGACACGGTGACCTCCGGCTGCATCTCGATGCCCTTTGCGCGCAACGCGGCGAAATAGAGGGCTTCCCAGCGTCCGTTATGCGTGACCGCGACATGCCGCGAGGCGCAGTAGCGGTCGAGCGTCAGCGTTCCCTGCGCCAGCGGGTGCGCCGGGTCCATGACGCAGGCGTAGTGATCGGTGAACAGTTTCCTGCGGTAGTAGATGTCGCCGAGGATCGCGACCGGTCCAAGCACGATGTCGCATGTGTTCTGCTTCAACTGCTGCTTGCCGTCGACAGCGGATTCGAAGATGTGGATCGTCGCTTTCGGCGCCTCCTTCTGCGCCCGGCGCACGAAGTCGGGAATGACGAACATGCGCTCGTGGTGGTTACAGGACACCGTCACGCTTCCTTCGGCCGTGGTTGGGTCAAAACCCGTCGGCGAAGACAGCGCGGCCATCTGCTCAAGGATGCCGCGCGCCTGCTGGGCGAGCTGATCGCCCTTGTCGGTTGCCACGATCGAATTGCCCTGACGGACGAACAGCGGATCGTTGAAGGCCTTTCGCAGCCGTTTGATGGCGTAGCTAATGGTGGACTGGTTGACGCCAAGAAGCTGGGAGGCATCGGAAAACGAGGCGCGGTCCTGGACGGCAACAAGCGTCTGCAAGGCCGCGAGGTCTACACTGGCAAGCTCGTCGGGCAGCATGGCCGTTCTCCTCCATGCAAATTTTCGATGACCTCTATCTAACTCATCGCATTGCTGAATACACGTCGATTTCGTACCTCGTTCCCCCAACAGGGAGGAAACCATGTACGAAGCCGTGAAAGTGGTCGACGACGTCTCTTTCGAAGACCTGCTTGCCAATCCGTATCCAGTCTTCAAGCGCGTCCGCGACCTCGGACCGGTCGTCAAGGTCGAGGCGGCCAACATCATGATGGTCACGCGCTTCGACGACGTCATGGCCATCGAACGCGACCCCGATACGTTTTCCTCCATCAATCCGCAGTCGCTGCTCAACACGGTGATCGGGCCGAACCTGATGCGCAAGGACGGCGACGATCATGCCCGCGAAAGGGCCGCGATGGATCCGAGCCTGCGTCCCGGCGTCGTCAAGCGCTGCTGGGCCGACCCCATGCGGGCCATTTGCGACGACGTCATTTCGCAGATCGAGCACAAGGGTGAGGCCGAGCTCTTCGAGGAACTCGCCGCGCCGATCGCGGCGCACGCGCTGGCCGACATATTGGGTTTCGACGGCGTCGACTGGCGCACGATGGCGCTGTGGTCGCAGTCGCTCATCGACGGTTCCGGCAACTACTCGCACAACGCGGAAATCGCGCTCAAGGCGAAGGAGGCAGCCAGCGGCGTCGAGAGCGCCGTCGACAGGATGCTGCCCCATCATCGGGCCAATCCAAATCCTTCGATGCTGTCTTCGATGCTCCAGGCCGATCCTGCGCAGACGGTCGAGCAGATATACGCCAACATCAAGGTCGCGATCGGCGGCGGATTGAACGAGACCCGCGATTCGATCCTGACGCTGATCCTTGGCCTGCTGCAGAACCCGGATCAGCTCGCGCGCGTTCGTGCCGAGCCTTCGCTCTGGGGGCAGGCCTTCGAAGAAGCGGTGCGCTGGATCTCGCCGATCGGCATGTATCCGCGCCGCTTGACCCGCGATGTCGAGATATCTGGCACGCTGGTCCACAAGGGCGAGCAGGTCGGTCTGTGCGTCGGCGCCGCCAACCACGACGACCGCCGTTTCAGCGATCCGGAAAAGTTCGATGTCTTCCGGGAGAAGAAGTCCCACCTGGCGTTCGGCGCCGGATCGCATTTCTGCGCCGGCACCTGGGTGTCGCGCGCGCTGGTGAGCCAGCTCGCCGTACCGATGGTGTTCGAGCGGCTGCGCAATCTCCGGCTCAAGGACCAGGAACTCGTCCGCGTCCGGGGCTGGGTGTTTCGTGGCCCCACGCACATGCCTGTTGTCTGGGACGCTTGAGGGAGAGAGCCATGCCAACGATCAGATTCATGCTCGCGAACGGCGCCGAGCTCGCCGTAGAGGCCCAGAACGGCCGCAGCTTGATGGAAACCGCGCTTGAACACAGCGTTCCGGGCATCATCGCCGAATGCAACGGCTCGGCGGCCTGCGCCACATGCCATGTCGTGCTTCCCGAGGAAATCCTGCTGGCGCTCGGACCCATCAGCGAACATGAAAACGACATGCTGGACTTCGCCGAAGCGCCGCGCGAATCCGGAAGCCGGCTGAGTTGCCAGATCAAGGTCAGCGATGCGCTGGACAATATTTCTGTCCGCATTCCGGCCGCCTAGCGGTTGAGGCCGATCATGTCCCTTGACGCCGATCATCCCGCCGCGGCCGTGCCCGGCAACGAAAGCAGCATAATCATCGTCGGTGCCGGCCAGGCCGGCCTGTCCACGGCCGAAAAGCTGCGGGCAAACGGCTTCGCGGGATCGATCACCCTGATCGGCGAGGAGCCCGATGCTCCTTACCAGCGTCCGCCGCTGTCGAAGGCTTATCTTCTCGGCGAACTCGAGCGCGACCGGCTGAAGCTGAAAGCGGAGGACTGGTACGCAAAGAACCGGATCGCGTTGCGATTGGGAACGCGCATCGCATCCATCGACCGTTCGCGGCGGTGCGTGTGTCTGGCCGATGGCGCCGTGCTCGACTACGATCGTCTCGTGCTCGCAACCGGCGCGACCGCCCGAAAATTGCCGCAGGCGATTTCGCGCGGTCTTGCGGGCATCTTCACCATACGAACGCTCGCCGACATCGATGCATTGCGGCCGACGCTCGAAAAGCACGGCAAGCTCCTTGTCATCGGCGGCGGATATATCGGGCTCGAGATCGCTGCCGTCGCGCGTGGGCTCGGCATGACGGTAGCTGTGGTGGAAGCCGCCGATCGCCCGCTCGCGCGGGTGGCCTCGGCGCAAACAGCCACAGCGGTCGAGGCGCTCCACCGCTCCAGGGGCGTGGCGTTTCATCTCGGCAAAGCGGTGAG
>NZ_JBFUGJ010000010.1:0-60635 GCF_056402975.1 Mesorhizobium sp. P3_A9
GACGTAAAGGCGTTCCAAGCGAGAAAATCCGGAGACCAGCGGACCGGTCCCCGGATCGACTGTTATCGCCGAATTAGTTGCAGCGGGCGATGTAGATATTGCCGTGCCTATCACGATACTTGCATCGGCCGTTCTGCAGCCTGCGGACCAGCAGGCCGGACCCGGCACCGACAGCCGCACCGATCAGCGCGCCCTTGCCGCCGCCGACCAAGCCGCCGATACCGGCGCCAATCAAGCCGCCGCCGACAACGTTCTCCTCGGTCGAGGTACAGCCGCTGACGGCAACCACCGCAGCCATGGCAATAATAATCTTCCGCATAGAGTCACTCCTCACTTTGTGTCCACACTTTGGTAAGCTCCGACAGCCATTTAGCACGAAATGACGGCCTTTGCTGCTGGAATTTATTGTTGGCTAAGATAGTCTTTTTCTGGGCGCATTGCGTTCGATGCCATGACCAGGCTGGAAATTGCCAGAGAGGCATCAAGGTTACCATCCGGACGCACATTCCAGACGATCTGATCATAGTCATCCTCGAGCGCGGGATCGACAGCGAGACATTTGGCGACGATACGCTGTGCCTGTCCCTGCACGTCGCCCATGGCAAAGGGGCGCTCTGCGGTACATTCGTCGGCGGTTTCGAAAATGCTCACCGGCACCTGCAACTCACGGCACTCGGTCATCGAATTGGTGCAACCGATGACAAGCAAAAATGCAGCGATGTGTTCCATGGCGACATGCCCTCTCGCCGCAATAACGACCCACATCGGTCAAAAGTTCCTGAGCGGGTGGGGTGACACGCGAATAAATGCCGCTGCAGCAAGCGGTTAAACACCACGCACTATTGCCGGCAGCAGATTTCGGTCAGGTCAGCTGGAACAGGGCGATGAGGAGGATTGTCGCGGCCGCCGCCAGGACGATGCCCCACAGCAATGTGTGATGCGGCTGGGGAAGCGTTTCCGCGGATGCTTCAGGATCCTGGAATTCGCCCATCGAAATACGGGCGGCCTGTTCCAGTCTGTTCATGTCGGCGACTGTCAAGCATTCCTCCCCACACCGTGCCGCAACCCGGCGGATTGCGGCGGTATCTGGGTAAAACAGCATCCGCTCTTATGGTGAACAGCCGGTTAAGGATCGTTGTTGCCGCAGGCGGCTCACTGCGTCTCGAAATTGCTGTGCGGGACGACAAGGCGGTATTCGAGGTGGCCGTCCGCGATGTCGAGGCTCGCGGTTCCGCTCAGGGATGCCGGCACCACCCGCTCCAGCGCGACGCTGCCGAAGCGCTTTTGATTGCGACCGGCATCGGTTCCGATGGTTTCGGCCCATGTCAGCGACAGGGCGACTTCCCCAGTGGCGGCGGTGTTGAGATTGGCGGTCACTTCGACGAATCCATCTTGCCGGGACAAGGCGCCGTAACTGACCGAGTTGACCGCAAGTTCATGCATCGCCAAGCCGATATGCAGGGCGGCATTGGGATTGAGATAGGGGTTGGCGCCCCGGAAGCGAAGGCTGTGCGATGTGTTTGTCCCATAACGGCCGACCTGGCCCATCACCAGTTCATGAAGGGCCGCACCGCGCCAGTTCGAGGAGGTCACCAGATCCTGGGACGAGGCCAGCGACTGCAGCCGGCCGCGAAAGCGGGTCAGGAAGTCGCCGATGCCGTCGGAATAGCGACCGGTCTGGGTCGCGATGCTCTGGATGATCGCCAGGAGATTCTTCGAGCGGTGGCTGACCTCGCGCAGCAGCGTTGTCAGTGTCTGTTCGCGCCGCTTCTGCTCGGTGGTCTCGACCATGGTGGTGACGACACCTTGCACGTCGCCGGCGTCGCCCCGGTCGGCATCGACCCAGACCTGAAACCAGCGGACGCCATTCTCGACCGGAACACTGATCTCAAGGCGCTCCGGATTGCCGGTCGCGACCACTTCGCGCTTGGCGGCGCTGATGCGGTCGGCCTGCGCCACCGGCAGTATGCCATTGCCGTCGGCACTGTCCGAAACCCAGGGGGCGCGCATGTTGCGGGCCCAGACGGTTTTCATGTCGCGATCCTGATAGAGGACGGAAATGCCGGCATTGTGGAGTGCGTGGAGAAGAGCCCGGCCAAGCTGCATGCCACTTTCGGCAGGATGCAACGCGATGACTTCGTCGCTCCGTGTGTTTCCCTCTTTATCTGCAGTCCTGGAACGCATCGGTCAATCTGTCCACCCAACTCAGGCTGAACGGCCCACTCTCAAATGGGTTCCCAAAATGAAATCGCCGAGCAGCCTCCAAAAAGGTCCGCCGGACGGTGTCCCTTTGAAGGATACCGCCCGGCGGTGGCTGGAAACCGTTTGAGGGGTGCGGCTTCCAGTGTTCGCTCGAATAGGCGCGTTCGCGTCACGCCCGCTTGAACAGGCCGGCCAAAAGCGAAATGACCAGGAAGGCGAGAAAGATGAAGAACAATATCTGCGCTATGCCGGCAGATGTACCGGCGATGCCGCCGAAACCAAGCGCGCCGGCTATGATCGCCACGACAAGAAATACGAGCGCCCAGTAAAGCATGGTTCATCTCCTTCCGAATGGTGCAATAAAAACGTGGGTGGATGCGGTTTGTTCCACCCTTTGCCGAAAAAGACGGTGCTTGCCAATGGTTCGGGCGGAGCCCCACGAAATTTTCGGTGATAGGTTCGGCCTAAAAAAGGCCGCCCGATGCATGGCATCAGACGGCCTTTGATTTCGTGTGCCCCTGCCAAAAAAGCAGCGAAACTATGCGGCAGCCTTCGCCTGGCGGTCGAAGAATAGTGCCTGGCTGATCAGCGCCTTGACCATGTCGGGGTTGAACGGTTTGGTCACCAGGAAGGCCGGTTCGGGGCGCTCGCCGGTCAGCAGGCGCTCGGGGAAGGCAGTGATGAAGATCACCGGCACCGAGGTTGACGACAGGATCTCGTTGACCGCCTCGATGCCCGAACTGCCGTCGGCGAGCTGGATGTCGGCCAGCACCATCTTCGGCCGTGTCTTGGCGAACATCGTTACCGCTTCGGCGTGTGTGCGCGCCGTTCCAACGACACGATGACCGAGGCTCTCGACCATCTCCTCGATGTCCATGGCGATCAGCGGTTCGTCCTCGATGATGAGCACGTCGGTCGCCACCTGGCGGGAAATCTCATTGCTTGCCTGGGCAAGCAGTTCGGAGAATTGCTGGTCGCCGACGTCCAGTATCTCTGCCGCCTCGTCCTCGCTGAAGCCTTCGACGGCAACCAGCAGGAAGGCCTGGCGGGGCAGGGGTGCGATCGCGTTGAGATTGGCGGCGGCGCGCTGCTCCCACGCCGATTGTGCCTGCTCCTGCGGCACGCGGATGGCGATCGAGGTGAAGAGTTTGGCGAAGACCTTGTAGAGCGCGATACGGTCGCTCGAGGCCTCGGGGAAAATATCGACGTCGGCGATGATGGCCTCAAGCATCGCGGCGACCAGCGCGTCGCCACTCTCTTGCGATCCCGATACGGCGCGCGAGAAGCGGCGCAGGAACGGCAGGTGCGGTGCGATGGTGGCGGATAAACTCATGGTAAGACGTCTCCCTCAGAATGACGTGATTGCATGGATTGCAGGTCAAGCTGATTGCAAGCCCCGCTAATACAACGCCGGTTTTCCGAAAAAGTTCCGCCCATATGGAACGAATAGGCGGGAACGGCGTTTGGTGTCGGGATGGGCAACCAGACGAGGGTGCCGCTTGCCTTGTGTTGAGTTGGATATGAGCGGCCTGGGTACTGGGAATATAAGGGCGAAATGAAGGATATGACGAAAGATATTTTGGCTGGCGCCGCGGGCAGGCGCCGGAACGGAGTAGGCGACCCGCTAGGGGCTAACTCCGAAATCGGGCGGAAACTCAAACAATATTACGACGAGCTGGTTTCCGACGACGTGCCGGATCGCTTTGCCCAGTTGCTCAGCCAATTGGAACAGACCGAACCCGCACAGAAGAAGGACTGAGGCATGGCCGCGGTCTCCCAAGGCTTCAAGACCGATCTGCTTGGGGCAATCCCGAGCTTGCGGGCCTTCGCCGTTTCGCTGACGCAGAATGCCGACAAGGCCGACGACCTCGTTCAGGAAACGCTGGTCAAAGCCTGGGACAAGCACGAGAGCTTTCAGCCCGGCACCAACCTCAAGGCATGGCTTTTCACCATCCTGCGCAATGAATTTTATTCGCAGATGCGCAAACGCGGCCGCGAGGTGCAGGACAGCGACGGCATCATGACGGCCAGGCTTGCCGTGCATCCGGCCCAGCACGGCCAACTAGACCTCAAGGATTTTCGGGGCGCTCTCGAGCAATTGCCGGAGGATCAGCGCGAGGCCATCATCCTCATCGGCGCATCGGGCTTCTCCTACGAGGAGGCCGCGGAAATCTGCGGTTGCGCGGTCGGAACGATCAAGAGCCGCGTCAGCAGGGCCCGCACCCGCCTGCAGGAAATCCTGAAGATATCCGGCGAGGACGAATATGGTCCCGATGCGATCTCGGCTCAGGTCACGGGGACAGCGGCACACTGATGTGAGGTCCGGATTTCGCAATCCGGACCTGCCGCATCAATATCACCCCGGAGAACCGCGTCCATAGGCCAGCGCCACCGCTTCGACGAGATCGTCGCCTGAATAGGGTTTGGTGACCAGCCTCACCCCTGGAAAGGATGCCTTGATCTCGTCCGCGTCCGAATAGCCGGAGGCAAACACGAAAGGGAAGCCGGTTTCACGCAAGCCAGCGGCGAATTCGAGCGTCGAGGTGCCGCCCAGCATCAGGTCGACGATAGCCGCGTCGAATTGCGTTGCGACCTTTCGGTCGTCGATCTCCGTGAGGTCCCGGGCGATCACCACCTCTTGTGCACCATGGTCGCGGCAAAGCTGCTCGACATCCATGGCGATGAGGAATTCGTCCTCCAGGACAAGAATCCGCAATCCGTCAAGCAATGTGGGCACAGGTGGAGGCTCCTTGAAACGCCGGGAGTCATGATCGCTATTGCGTGTGTTGTCATTTAAAAAAGACATGCCTTCTACCCCGGAACTCCGATCCCGGCAAAGCGTTTAAAACAGGCCTGCTGATGAGCAGGCTTTCGAAGAGGGTCGAAATGCCAAGCCAGAATGGGCGTGCTTTATCCGGCCGACAGTATCCTTGCGAGAATTGTCCTTTGCGGCCATTGCCGGTTTTCCGGGAATTCGAGAAGGAGGAACTGGCTTTCATCAGCAAGTTCAAAAAGGGGGAACTCGCGGTCGACAAGGGCGCCACGGTGCTGGTCGAGGGGAGCCACAGCGCCCATCTCTACACGGTGCTGTCCGGCTGGGCGTTTCGCTACAAGCTGTTGCCGGACGGTCGTCGACAGATTCTCAATTACCTCATGCCTGGCGATCTCATCGGCCTGCAAGGCAGCGTCATGGGGGAAATGCAGCATTCCGTCGAGGCCTTGTCGCCGATGCTGCTCTGCGTCTTCGAGCGCGACAATCTGCACGAGCTCTACCGCAGCCATCCGGGCCTCGGCTACGACATCACCTGGATCGCATCGCGTGAAGAACGCATGCTGGATGAGAACCTGCTCAGTGTCGGCCGCCGCAGCGCCATCGAGCGCGCCGCCTATCTGATTGCTTTCATAGCCAGCCGTGCAAAGGTTGTCGGGCTGAACGGCAAGCAATCCATCCAGATACCGATCACGCAACAGCATATCGCCGACACGCTTGGCCTGTCGCTGGTTCACACCAACAAGACGATTCGCAAGCTCATGGACCGTAAGCTGATCCTCTGGCGCGATGGTGGCTGCGAGGTCGTCGATATCGAGGGGCTCAAGTCGCTCGCCGGCTGGGAAGGGCTGGGCGAGGGCCGCCGGCCGCTGATCTGACGAAGCGCCTTCGCCACGGGTTGGCGATTGGTGCACGCTAGCGTTTTCGGCTAGTTTGTCCCGATGCCGGAACCTTGAGACGCACGGCGCGTTTGAAATCGAGCAATCACAAGGAGTTAAGCAATGGCAACCGCCGCAGGGAAGACCGCCAACGAAGCGCGTGCGAATTCGGACCTCGAAGCCGACATCCGGCAGTTGAAGGCCGACATCGACAAGCTGACCAAGCAGTTGGCCAAGACCGGTGAACATGGCTATGGCACTGCCCGCCGCGCGGCCACCGAGGGCGTCGAGCAATTGCGCGCGCAGGGCGAAGCGGCGTTTGACAACCTTCGCGGCAGTGCCAAGGATATAGAGGCGCAGCTGCTGGCCAATGTCCGCGAAAAGCCGGTGACGTCGCTGGCGATCGCCGCCGGCGTCGGCTTCCTCTTCGCGCTGCTTGCGCGTCGCTAGTCCCGCCTGAGATGGGTTTGCTGGCATCCCTGCTCTCGGGTTTCGCCTCGGGTGAAACCGTGGCCGCCATACGCCGTGCGCGCACGGCGGCCATCATGTATGCGCTTGCCGCGCTGGCGGCATTCTGCGGTCTCGGCTTCCTGGTCGGGGCAGCTTATATCTGGGCCGCCGCCCGCTATGGATCGTTCGCGGCGGCGCTTGGGTTCGGTGTCGGCTTTCTGGTGATCGCCGGCCTCGTTCTTCTGGTCCATCGGTTGATGTCCGGCGCCCGTGCCCGCCGCGCGGCGAGGCGGCGCAACGCCGACATGAAGGCGCTCGGCATCACGGCAGCACTTGCCGTGCTGCCGGCATTGCTCAAGGGAAAGGGTGGCCTCGGTGTCATTCTCGGCCCGGCCGTGGCGCTCGCCGCCTATGCCATCTATCGTGAGAATGTGAAGCCCGACGATCCGGATGCCGGCGAGGGGAAGTAACGTCGGCGCCCGCCTCGGATCAAAGCTCCGTCACTTCGACAGATCTTCCAGCGGAAGCGATATTTCGGCGAAGACGCCCTCCGGCCGGAACTCATGGGTCACTTCGCTTGAAATGACCTTGGCAAGGCTGCGGCGGATGAGGATCGAGCCGAAGCCGTGCCGCTCGGGCGGGGCGACTTCAGGGCCGCCGCTTTCGCGCCACGTCAACACCAGGCGCCGGTCACCCTTCCTGCCTTGTGTCTTCCAGGCGAGATCGACCTTGCCCGATGCAACCGACAGCGATCCGTATTGCAGCGCATTGCTGGCCAGTTCGTGCAGGATCAATCCGAGGCCGACTGCCTGGTCGGGCGACAGCAACAGGTCGGCGCCGGAGATCGTGATGCGCGGCTGGTCGGCGGTGTCAAAGGGCCTGATCTCTATCTGGACGAGCTCGCGGATGCCGATGCCACGCCACTCGCGGTCGGACAAGAGATTGTGGGCGATACCCAGCGCCTGAAGCCGGGCGCCGAAGGCTTCGAGGAATTCGCTCGGCTGGCGGGCATGACGCACGGTCTGCGTCGCCAGCGCCTGGACGGTCGCCAGCGTGTTCTTGACGCGGTGGTTGAGTTCGCGCAGCAGGAGCCGCTGCCGCTCGTCGCCCAGCTTGCGTTCGGAGATGTCGTAGTTGACGCCGAAGATCAGTGTCGGCTTGCCGTCGCCGTCGCGCTCGATGACACGGCCGCGTGTCGCCACCCAGCGTGGCGGATGAAAGCCTTTCACCCGGTATTCGCCAAAGTAGTCGTCACTGCCGGACAAGGCATCGCGAAAGCGGGTTTCGGTCTGGTAGACGTCGCGCGGATCGATCGCGGTCAGGATGTCGCGTGCGCGCAGCCGGGTCGAGCGCGGCAGGTCGAACAGCTCCGACAGCCGGACATCGCATTCGATCATGTCGGTGCGGATGTCCCATGCCCAGCTGGCGAGCGAGGCGGCGTCGAGCGCGATGGCGCGCCGTTTTTCCTCACGCGCCAGGGCGGCCTCGGCGATGGCGCCGCTGCGGGTCGCGTCCTTCAAGGTGAACAGGCTGGCGGCAAGGCCTGCCAGCGTCTTCAACTGGTCGAGCTTGGCCTGTGATGGAAAGGCATGCGGCTCGTGGTCGAGCACGCATAGCGTGCCGATCCTGGCACCTGCCACCACCATCGGCGCGCCGGCATAGAAGCGCACATGATGCTTGCCAGTGACCAGCGGGTTGGCTTTGAAGCGTGGGTCCGCCGTGGCGTCCGTCACCACCATGGGCTCGTCGCCGGCGGCGATGGCGTGGGCACAGAAGGAGATGTCGGTGGCGGTCTCGGTTTCGTCGAGGCCAACGCACGACTTGAACCATTGCCGCTCAAGATCGACCAGCGTAACCAGGGCGATCGGCGCCTGCATGACGGCCGCAGCAAGGCTGCTGATGCGGTCGAAGTCCGGGTCGGCCGCCGTATCCAGCATCTCCAGCCCGTGCAGCACGGACAGCCGGTCTTCGGCATTGACGGCAAGCGCCACCTCGGCCGGCAGGCCCGCCCCTATTTCCGCCTTGCTATTCAAGCCAATCCCCAATGCCTGGCTCCCGCCGTCTTACCCCATGGGTCCGGCTTCCTCGGAACCATCCTAACAAGGAACCGTTACCCGACCGTGATTTGCCGAGCGGGCTGGCGGGGGCAAAACGAGACAAGGATCCACCATGACCAAGATCATTCCTCAGGACAAAGCGCGTCAGGGCCGGTGGGGCTGGCACGGCCTTCGTATCCTGATCGCCGCGCTGCTTCTGGCCTTCGCCGCCTGGGGCATCGCTGAAATCTATGGTGAAGCGGCCAAGACGCCGGCGACGGAGCAGGGAAATGCGTCGGGCGGCTAGATCTTCGGCCGTCATCGTTCGAGATCGCATCAGGCCGCCTTTGCCGCGGCAATGCTGGCCGGCACCAGGACATTAAGCGCGCCAGGCCGAATTTCGATCGTCGTCTCGCGCTCCAGCCTGACCAGTTCGCCATCCATGACGGCGCGGAACTTTCTGCTGCCGGAATGGATTTTCAGGACGGTGCGGTCGGATTGATGGATTTCGACATGTTCGTTGTCGCGCCATTTGCCGCGCGCCACATTGAACAGGAATTTCACCAGTTCGGCGCGCTGCTGCGCCACCGTGACATAGATGCCGAGCACGCCACCCGAAGGGTTGTCGGCATAGGGCAGGTGGCCTTCGCCGAACAGATTGTTGGTGACGCCGATGCCTGAGATGCGCGCCGTTATCTCGGCTTCGCCGATGCCGAGCGTAACGTTCATCGCCGGCGGGTTCTTGATCGTCGCCCACGCTGCCTTCGCCGAAGCCCCGATCTTGCCCAGGCGCGAGCCGAACTCCATCCCCTGGCGCAACTGTACCATCCTGGCATGCATGCCGATCGAGAACTGGTGGATGAACGGCCGGCCGTTGGCCGTGGCCATGTCGACGGCGATGATTTCGCCGTCGGCGAAGGACTTCAGCGCGGCGTCAAGCGACTGTGGAATGCCAAGGCCACGCGCGAACAGGTTCATGGTGCCTGCCGGCAGTATGGCAAGCGCTTTTTCCTTACCCATCAGCCTGGCGGCCGCCGCTGAAATGGTTCCGTCACCGCCACCGGCCAGCACGACATCGACGGCGCGGCGCGAAGCAGCATCGTTGAGCGTTTCCACCACCTCCTTGCCCGCAACCACATCGATGCTCAAGGAGTGGCCGGCGCTTTCCAGCGTCTGACGCATCCTGTCGGAAAAGGCGGCGAGGTCAGTGGTGCGCAAAGTGCCGCCGTCCCGGTTCAGCACCGCCGCAAATTTCATGCCCCACTCCGTTATGCCAGCCCAAAACAGGCCGGGAAAACCCAGCCGCAGGCTGAAACGTGGCGATGCAGGAAAGGTTCCGTCTGAAGGCGCAATTCCGCGCGTGTTCTTCAACTCTGTGCAACCGCTCCGTGTTTTTGGCCGAGAAATCCCCGCCAGTTTTGTCGGAACAACGGCATGGTCACAACGTTGTGAACCCGTAGAGATGCCGCGCCAAGGTTCTCAACGACACTTTAGACCGGACGCGGCTTGCACCAATCACGCATCAGGAGAGACCATCATGATCCGCACCCTTTTAGCCACGACCGCACTCGCAACGCTGATCGCGACGGGCGCCTTTGCGCAGACCGCGACGACCCCGGCTCCGGCCGCCGCGCCGTCCGTCCAGGAGCCTGCGGCCACCGCTCCGGTGCCGCGCGCCGAAGGCAGCATCGTCACCAACATCATCGGCGAGACCGTCTATAATGGCACCGCCGATGATGCCGAGAACATCGGCAAGGTCACCGATGTCGTCTTCGACAAGGATGGCATGGCGAAATCGGTTGTCATCGGCGTCGGCGGCTTCCTTGGCGTTGGCGCAAAGAACGTTGCCTTCGACTACGACAAGCTGCAATGGGCCGAGAAGAACGGCGACCGCTGGCTGGTTGCCCAGACAAGCAAGGACGAACTGACGGCGCATCCGGAGTTCGACAGCAAGCCCTACGGACCGGCAACGGCGCCTGCCACGTCTACCGACGCAGCAGCACCGGCGGCGCCAGCGACCACGGATACCGCACAGGCGCCTGCCGCCGCCCCGGCCGAGCCGGTGAAGCGTTCCGATGGCAACCTTGCCACCAACATCATCGGCGAGACCGTGTACAACGGCACTGGCGATGACGCGCAGAACATCGGCAACGTCAACGACATCGTGCTGAGCAAGGACGGCAAGGCCGAATCCCTTGTCATCGGCGTGGGTGGCTTCCTTGGCCTAGGCGCCAAGAACGTCACCTATGATTTCAGCAAGGCACAGTGGGCGGAGAAGGACGGCGACCGCTGGCTGGTTGCGCAGACCACCAAGGAAGAGCTGCAGGCGCAGCCGGATTTCAACCGCAAGGCCTATGACCCGGTGCCGGCAACGACGGCTTCCAATGAGCCTGCGGCAACAGCTCCAGCCGCGACCACGGCTCCCGCCGCGGCACCAGCGGAGAAGACTGCCGAGGCGCCAGCGGCTACGGCCCCTGATGCCGCCGCTCCCGACCAGACACAGACTGCAGCCATCGACAAATCGACGCTGACGGAGATGCCGGTCGGCGAGATCAGGGCCGACGATCTAAAGGGCGCGACGGTCTATGGCGCCAATGACGCCAAGGTCGGTGAGATCGGCGATGTCGTGCTGGCGCCTGACAAGAAGACCGATGCGGTGATCGTCAATGTCGGAGGCTTCCTTGGCATCGGCGAGAAGGAAGTGGCGCTCGGCATGGATAACCTCAAATTCATGACCGACAAGGACGGCAAGAAGTACCTCTACACCACCTTCACGAAGGAACAGCTCGAGGCACAGCCTGCCTATGACAAGGGCAGCTATGCCGAGAAGCGTGATCAGCAACGGTTGATTGTGCAGTAGGGCAGTAGGGCAGTAGGGCAGTAGGGCAGTAGGGCAGTAGGGCAGTAGGGCAGTAGGGCAGTAGGGTGCGGCGTCGATGCGGGTACACCCAAACATACTGCCTTACTGCCCTATTCCCTTACTGCCCTGCTGACATGTCCAACCACGCCATTTTGCGTCAGCTCCGCCAGCGCCAGTGACTGGTCGAGATGCTCGGCGCGCCAGGCGAGAAGCCGCTCGGCGAATTCCAGACGGGTGGACAGGTGGGCAGGGCTGGTGGCGAGGTTGGTCAGTTCGCTAGGGTCTGTTTCGACGTTGAAAAGCAAGGGTGGCAAGCCGCCGCCAAAATGCACGTATTTGAATTTTTTGGTGCGGATGACTGCGAGGTTGCACTGGCGCGAGGCAATGCCGAAGTGCTGCTCGGGCTCGCCGCCGGCGATCGAGCGGAAATCGAACTCCCAATGCGCGGCGTCGCGCCAGATAACGGGAGTTCCGCCGCTCAGGAATGGTTTCAGCGAGTGTCCGTCGAGATGCGGTTCTGGGGCTTCGCCAAGCAGATCTATCAGTGTGGGCAAGATGTCTACCGCTTCGGTGAAGCGATCGACCGTGCTGCCGGCCGCCTTGCGATGTCGCGGATCGCGAATGATCAGCGGGATGTGGTAGCTGCCGTCGAAGTAGCCGCCCTTGCCCAGCATGTAATGGTCGCCCATCATCTCGGCGTGGTCCGAGGTGAGGACAATGATAGTGTCGTCCCACGCGCCCGAAGCCTTCAGTGACTGCCATATCCGGCCAAGCTGTGCGTCGACCTCCGCGATCATGCCGTAATAAATCGCCCGGATGCGGCGGAAATCGTCCTCGCTCCAGTCGTGCACCTTGCCTGCGGCGCCGGGGCGGAATTTCGCGCGCTTCTGCCGGCTGAGATCATAGGCGAGATAGGGGTGGCTTTGCGCTTCGGCCCGCCAACTCTCCGCGCGGTGAAAAGCCGGGCCTTCGGCCGGATCGTATGACGTGTTGTAGGGCTCCGGGACGATGAAGGGTGGATGCGGGCTGATGAGGGAGAGATGCGCGAACCAGGGCGTGGCCTGCTCCTGCTCGCCGAGCCAGCGGATGAATTCACCGGCAAGGAAAGCCGTCGGCGTTTGGTCTTTCGAATAGATCGGCGGCGCCTCGGTCACTGCGTCAGCGTCCTCGTCCACGGGACGGTGAATGCCCGGAGATCCGGCGCTTGCATCGATGCCCTGCTGCTTCAGCCAGGACAGCCATTGCTTCTGGTGCTCGGGCAGCAGTTGCCGCGCCGTGAATCCGGGCAGCACGCCTTCATAGCTTTTCAGCCTTGGATCGTTGGGCGCCAGCAAGCGCGGATCGAGCGCCACGTCGGTGTAGCCGAACAGCGTCGGATCGTAACCGGTGGCCCGGGCATGCAGCGCGATGTTGCCGTGGCGGGCGTCGAGCGGCGAGCCGTTGCGGCAGACGCGGTTGTTCATCTGGTAGAGGCCGGTGTAGAGGCACGCGCGGGCTGGAGAGCACGGTGCGGCGCCGCCATAGTGGCGCTTGAACAGCATGCCCTCGGCAGCCAGCGCATCGGCGTTCGGCGTCTTCACCACGGGATGGCCGGCAGCCGACAGGCAATCGCCGCGCCACTGGTCGCAGGTGATCAGGAGAACATTCGGGCGCCTGGCTTTTCCTGTCACGCGCGATACCTTTCGCTGGATGGTCGAATGCCGTTCATGGAACCGATTTCCGGCAGCGGCGCAAGACCGTCCGCGTAGTCGATTGGTGAACAAATATCTTTTGATTGTTCACTTTTACAGCACAGTCCATTCTGTGTTTGCCGCCTTTGCCGCAAGCTGTCGTGTCCTCATATTGGCGTGGACAGCGGCAAGGGCCGCACAAACACCAAGGGAAGGAGCAAGACAATGCTCGACCAGATCAAGGGCCTGCATCACGTCACCTCGATGGCCAGGGATGCTCGGCAGAACAATGATTTCTTCACCCACAAGCTGGGCCAGCGTCGGGTCAAGAAGACAGTCAATTTCGACGCGCCCGACGTCTACCACCTCTATTATGGCGACGAGGCCGGCACGCCCGGCTCGGTGATGACCTATTTTCCGTTTCCAAACATCGGCAAGGGCCGCCACGGTGTCGGCGAAGTCGGCACCACGGCCTACTCCGTGCCGGAAGGGACGCTCGCCTATTGGGAAAAGCGCTTCGCTGATGAAGGCGTGGCCGGTGTTTCCCGCGAGGAGAGTTTTGGTGAGAAGCGGCTCAGATTTGCCGGCCCCGACGGTGACGGTTTCGCGCTCGTCGAGGATAAGGCAGACGGCCGTGCGCCGTGGGCGAAAGGCGGCATTCCGACCGACGAAGCGATCCGTGGCTTTCACTCGGTTTCGCTCAGGCTGAAGGATGGCGGCGCCACCGAGGAGCTGTTGAAGTTCATGGGCTACGAGGAAGTCGATAAATCAGGCACTATCACGCGGCTTGCCGTGAAGAACGGCAATGGTGCCGATGTCGTCGACATCGAATCGCTGCCGACCGCGGCCTTCGCCGATCTCGGCGCCGGCTCGGTCCACCATGTCGCCTTCGCCGTCGAGAACCGCGCCAAGCAGCTCGAAGTGCGCAAGGCGTTGATGGACACGGGCTATGGGGTGACGCCGGTGATCGACCGCGATTACTTCTGGGCGATCTATTTCCGCACGCCGGGCGGCGTGCTGTTCGAAGTCGCCACCAACGAGCCGGGTTTCGACAAGGACGAGGACACCGCGCATCTGGGCGAAGCGCTGAAGCTGCCGACGCAGCATCAGCATTTGCGGCCCTATCTTGAACAGCACCTGCAGAAGCTGGAAGGCTAAGGCCATGAGCAAGGACGCTTACATCAATAAGATGCTGCCCGGTTCGCCGGGCGGCCCCTTGGTCTTCGTCTTCCATGGTACGGGCGGTGACGAGAGCCAGCTTCTGTCACTGGGACGCGATCTCGTGCCCCAGGCCACCATCATCTCGCCACGCGGCGATGTATCCGAACACGGTGCGGCGCGCTTTTTCCGCCGCACCGGCGAGGGCGTCTACGACATGGACGATCTGGCGCGGGGGACGAGCAAGATGGCTGAATTCGTCAAGGCGCATGTCGAGGCAGCGAAGCCGTCGGCGGTGCTTGGCCTCGGCTACTCCAACGGCGCCAACATCCTGGCCTCATTGGTGTTCGCGGAGCCTGAGCTGTTCGACGCCACGGTGCTGATGCATCCGCTGATCCCGTTCGAACCGCAGGTGAAGGGCAGCCTTGCCGGCCGGCATATTCTGATGACCGCCGGCAAGCGCGATCCGATCTGCCCGCCGAACCTGACGACGCGGCTCGAGGCCTATTTGCGTGCCGATGGCGCCGATGTCACAGTGGAGTGGCACGAAGGCGGGCACGAGGTGCGGCCGAATGAAATCGAAGCGGCCCGGCGGCTCTTCGCCGGTGTCGCTCAAGGAGTGTAGAAATGCCCGACCAACTGCCCGAAATCGAACTGGAAGATCACGGCTCCAAGGGTCGCTATGTCCTGCGCGGACCCGGTGGCGCCGAGGCCGAGATGACCTTCACCAAGATCGGCGAACACCAGATCATCATCGACCACACGGAAGTGCCGGATGCGTTTCGCGGCCAGGGTGCCGGGCTTCGGCTCGTCACCCGTGCCGTCGAGGATGCGCGGGCAGTGGGTAAGAAGATCATCCCGCTTTGTCCCTTCGCCAACGCCCAGTTCCGCCGCCATCCTGAATGGGCCGACGTGCTGAAGCTGTAGGGGCGCGCAGGCACTTCGTCGATCGGTGTGCATGGGAAGAAGGGGCGGTCGCGGCAGCCGATTGGCTTTGTAATTTGCCGCGACCGGATATCTTGCCTAGATATGATATATCGCCGTGCCGACAAACGAAGTGAATGATCCCCCTATGACCGAAACAGACCTCGTCCCCGTCTTCGACGGCCACAACGATACGCTGCTGCGACTTTATCAGTCCAAGGACACGGACGTCGAAAAGCTGTTCATCGAGGGGAAATCGGGCGGCCATATCGATCTGCCGCGCGCCAAGACCGGCGGCTTTGCCGGCGGCATGTTCGCGATCTTCCCGCCGCCGGTCGAGAAAGCCAGGCGCAGCGCCGTGCCCTTGGCACCGAGCGACAGCGAGCCGCTGCCGCCGGAGGTGCCGCGCGCTGATGCGCTCAATTCGACGATCGCGATGGCCTCCATCCTGTTTCGGCTGGAACGCGCCGGAGCGTTGGCTGTCTGCCGCACTGCCGCCGACATACACAACGCCATGGCCAAAGGCACGATTGCCGCGGTGTTCCACATCGAGGGCGTCGAGGCGATCGATCCCGAACTCACCATGCTCGACGTGCTGCATGCCGCCGGCCTGCGCTCGCTCGGCATCGTCTGGAGCCGGCCGAATGCGTTCGGCCACGGCGTGCCGTTCCGCTTTCCGTCTTCGCCGGACACCGGCCCGGGTCTGACCGATGCCGGCAAGGCGCTGGTCAAGGCCTGCAACGAGCTGAAGATCGTGATCGATCTTTCGCACCTGAATGAGAAGGGCTTTCGCGATGTCGCTGCGCTGAGCGATGCGCCATTGGTCGCCACCCATTCCAACGTGCATGCGCTCTGCACCCATTCGCGGAACCTCACCGACTGGCAGCTCGGCGCGATCCGCGAGTCCGGCGGCATGGTGGGTCTGAATTTTGCGACCGGCTTCCTGCGTGAAGACGGCCGCATGAATGCCGATACCAGCCTCGACATCATGGTGCGCCATGTCGATTCTTTGCTGCAGGCGCTGGGTGAGGATGGCGTCGGTCTCGGCTCGGATTTCGACGGCGCCATGATCCCGGCCGTCATCGGCGACGTTGCCGGCCTGCCGAAGCTGATCGATGCCTTGGCCGCGCGTGGCTTTGGCCGGGCGCTGATCGAGAAGATCGCCTATCGCAATTGGTTGAGCATGCTTGAGCGCACGATAGGCTGAGGCGACGCTACTGATCGAAGCCCACACGCTTCAGCCAGTCCTTGCCGACGCCACGGTCGCGGATGATCGGCAGCGGGTTTTCTGAATCGAGCCGCGCACAGATGCGGTAGACCTCGAGCGTCTCGGCACTCATCTCGTCGCGCTTGTAGAAGAACATGGCGGCGGCATAGCGGGTGCGGCCGGACCACTTCTCGCCGAGCGGGGTGTTGACCAGCTCCCACTGTTCGGCGACTTCCCCATCTTCTTGCAGCTTGTCGGCTTCGTCGGCCATGGTCAGAAATCCGCCGGCGGATTGGCGGTGCGACGATCGAGCTTGATGAACGGCCGTGGCACCACCTTGGCCCGCTTCATTAGCTTCTGATATTGCAGCTCGCGCATGGCATAGATCTCGACCCAGAGGTCCTCCACCATCGTATCACCGTACGGTCGCTCAAGCGAAGCGATGGCGATGTTGCGCTTGGCCATCGGCGACCACATGGCGGCGCTGACCAGCCCGACCTCCTGGCTTTTCTTGTAATAGACGATGGCGTGTTCGGCTGGAATGTTGCCTTCGATCTCCAGCCCGACCAACACATGGCGCAGCTTGCGTTTGGTACGCGCTTCGAGAATGGCGCGGCGGCCGTTGAAATGCCCCTTTTCCCGATCGATCATGAAGCCTAGGCCGATCTCGTCGGGCCTGCGCAAGCGGTCGGCGCGGATGGCATGCTCTGCGGTGGTGAAGTCGGCATTGGCAACGATCAGTCCGGCCTCCAGCCGCGCGCGGTTGAGCGCGGTGTAGCCGATGGCGCGGATGCCGCGCAGTTCGCCTGCCGTCATCAACCGGTCCCACAGGCTCAACGCCTTGTCGGCCGGCACGAAGAGTTCATAGCCGAGATCGCCGGTGAAGCCGGTGCGCGAGATCGTGACGGTGCCGCCGTCATGCGGGAAATCGGCGAGGTCGAATATCTTCAATTTCTCGACGCCGGCAAAGCCGGCATCGCGCAGCACGGCAAAGGAGGTTGGCCCCTGCAACGCCAGGCCGGCGACCGCCTCGGTTTCCTCTTCGACGATGACGTCGAAGCCGATGCCGCTGTCGAGCAGCCAGGGCAGATGTCGCTCCTGCGAACACAGGCGGAAGCGTGTCGGCGATAGCCGGAACAGCGTGCCGTCGTCGAGGACAAAGCCCTCGTCGTCACACCACGCTGTGTAGTGGACGCGGCCGGGTTTGAGCTTAGTGACATCGCGCAAGGTGACCCGACCGAGGAAGGCCTCGGCTCCCGGCCCCTCAATCCGGTATTTGGTCATCGGCGAGATGTCGAACAGCGCCGCCTGGCTACGGATGGCGAAGTACTCGAGCTCCTCATCCCACAGCGAATGCGGAGCGCGGTAGCCGGCCCAATTGTACCAGTCCTGGGTTTTGGCCAGCGCATCGATGCGCGGCTGGAATGGCGTGCCGAGGCGCAGCGTTCGGAAATGCGATTGGGCGGCGATGCGGGCGGAAACAGCCGCATCGGCTGTCTTTGCAACGGGCTTCTTCCTGGTTGCCTGAGCCATGGCCTACCCCTTCATCGCGATGATGCGCCGTGCGGCATTGAGCCCGGGTGCGCCGGAGACGCCGCCACCGGGGTGCGAGCCGGCGCCGGCCAGGAACAGTCCTTCGAGCGGCGTGTCGTAGCCGGACCAGCCGGCCACGGGCCGCGAGATCAGCATCTGGTCGGCCTGCAATTCGCCGTGGTGCCAGTGACCGCCCGGCATGCGGTAGCGCGTCTCGATATCGGCCGGCGTCAGAAGCTCGGCGTGGACAACGCTCTTGCCGATGCCGGGCGCGAAAACCTCGAGCTGCGCCATAACTGCCCTAAGGAATTTCGGCTTGCCGGCGTCCCAGCCCTCCTTGAGAGCATAGGGGGCGTATTGCACCACCGCCGACAGCACGCAGGCGCCGGCGGGTGCGAGCGACGGGTCGGCGAGCGAGGGCAGCGTGATCTCCATCACCGGTTCGGGTGAGAATTCGCCATATTTGGACGGGTTGAAGGCGCGCTCGACATGATCGGGCGAGGGCGCGATGACCAGCCGGCCCTTGTGGCCGGCTGCATCGACGCCGGTGAACTGCGGCTGCCGGTCGAGCGCCAGATTGAGCTTGGCGGCATCGCCCTTCATGCGGATGTTTTTCACCTTGCGCACGAAGCCGGTGTCGATCTCGCGCGGTCCAACAAGGTCGAGGAAAGTGGTTGCCGGGTTGATGGCCGAGACAACGGTCCTGGCGCGCAGCTCCTCACCGGTGTCGAGCACGACGCCGACGGCGCGGCCTTTCTCGACGATGATTTTTGCTGCGGTAACCGATGTGCGGATGGTGACACCGGCCTGTTCCGCCGAAGCGCCAATGGCGGCGACGACAGCGCCCATGCCGCCTTGCGGCACGACCTGCGCACCGGTTGCTCCGCCGGTCTCGCCGGCGAGGCGATAGTAGAGGCCGAGCAGCGAGGTCGGCGAGCGCGGGCCGAGATGGCTGCCGAGCGTCGCGTCGAAGGCGAGCAGGCCCTTCAGCCTGATGTCGGCAAGCTGCTCGTCGAGCAGGTCAGCGACGTTCATCAGCAGCACGCGCAGGAAGTCGCGCATGTCTTCCTTGCCGAGCTTTTTCAGGGCCAGCGCCGTCTGGCCGAGGGCAGCGGTCTCGAGCAACGACATGCCGGCGAGATCGGGAGGCCGGCGCGACAAGAAAGGTTTCAGGATGCCGGCATAGCGCAGCAGCTGTTCGCGTAATTCCTTCCAGGCGGATTGCTCGGAGGAACTGGCGCCGGTCAGCACCTCGCCATAGGCGCCATGCAGCATCAGCGGCGGGCCATCCCTGGACAGGGCTACTGACGGCAGGAAGTCCGCGCGGTTAAATTGCAGCCCATGCTTCTCCAGTTCCAACGTCTTCACCACATCGGGATGCAGACGATTCAGCAGATGTGCGACTGACGACGCGCGAAAGCCCGGAGCGAATTCCTCGGTGCGCGCTGCGCCGCCGACTTCGCTTCCAGCCTCCAGCACCAGCACCTTGCGGCCGGCTTTGGCCAGCGTGGCAGCGGCGACGAGGCCGTTGTGGCCGCCGCCAATGACGATTGCATCAAATGACGTCATGGGCCGGGCTCATATGCGAGGTGGATTTGGCGAGATCGCGCAGGATTTCAGCGGCTGCATTGCGGCCCGGCGCGCCCATGACGCCGCCGCCGGGATGGGTCGAGGAACCACACATATAGAGGCCGCCGACCGGGGAGCGGTATTGCGCGTAGCCCGGCACCGGGCGGTTGAACAGCAGCTGGTCGAAGGTTAGTTCGCCCTGAAAAATGTTGCCCTCGGTGAGGCCGACCTCGGCCTCGATCTCGCGCGGCGTGCGCACTTCCATGTGGACAATGCGGTCGCGAAAACCCGGCGAGTACTCAGCGATCTGCGCAATCACGCTTTCGGCGAAACCGTCGCGATCGGCATCGGTCCATTCTCGGCCGTTCACCTTGGGCGGTGCGTACTGCACGAAGCAGCTCATGAAATGTTTTCCCGGCGGCGCCATCGTTGGATCGAGCGTCGTTGGGATGACCATGTCGAGGAAGGGATCGGCCGACCAGCGCCCGGCCTTCCAGTCGTCATAGGCGCGCTCCATGCGCTCCATCGAATCGGTGAAATGCATGTCGCCGCGATAGACCGGCGAGTCCTTCGGCAGTGCCGGGAATTCCGGCAGCGAATCGAGCGCGATGTTGACCTTGCCCGACGAGCCACGGATCTTGAAGTTCTTCACCCGGCGCAGGAAAATGTCGGGGAGTTCCTTTTCCTCGACCAGCTTCAGGAAGGTGCGCTTTACGTCGGCATTGGAGACGACGAGCTTGCCGTAAATCTCCTCGCCGCCGGCCAGAACCACGCCCTTGGCCTTGCCTCGGTTCACCAGCACATGGTCGACCTCGGCGCCGGTGCGGATGGTGCCGCCAGAGGCCTTGAAAGACGCGGCCAGCGCCTTGGTCACCGCGCCCATGCCGCCGCGCGCATAGCCCCAGGCGCCGACCGAGCCGTCGACCTCGCCCATATAGTGATGCAGCAGCACATAGGCCGTGCCGGGCGACATCGGCCCGAGTGCTGTGCCGATGATGCCTGACAAAGCGAAGTTCGCCTTGATGACATCGGTCTCGAAATATTCGTCGAGGAATTCCGAGATCGACATGGTCCAGAAGCGCAGCGTCAGCGCCATTTCCTCGGCCGACAGGCCGGCGAACTTCTTCCCGAGATAGAGCAACTCACCGAGGTCGCGCGGCTTGAGGCTGGTCGGATCCGGGGCGGTGCGCATCAAGAGCGGTTGGATGAAACGGCACTGCCGCGTCACGTCGCGGGCGTAGCGGTCATAGGCTTCGGCATCGCGCTTGGAGAAGCGGGCGAATTCGCGCCGGTGCGCATCGTGGTCGCGGTAGTTGGCGAGGTAGTCGCCGTCGCGGGTGAATACCGCGCCGCCCTCATAGGAAATGACCTGCAGGCCAAAGCGCGGCAGTTCGAGGTCGCGCATGATCTCGGGGCGGAACAGCGAACAGACATAGGAGCAGTTGGAGTAGAGGAAGCCCGGCGTCAGCTCGCGGCTGGTGGCGGCACCGCCGACCCATTCGTTCTTCTCGACCACCAACACGTCGAGCCCGGCGCGCTGCAGATAGCCGGCATTGACCAGACCGTTGTGTCCGCCGCCGATGATGATCGCGTCCCAAGCTTTCATTGTGCCCTAATCTCTTTGTTTCTACGCAATTCCCAAGGGAAAGCGCCGCGCTTTTCCCGGGAAAACCGCTCACACTTTTCCTGGAATTGCTCTGTACGGCCCGCTGTTCATTTTTGCGTGATCTGTTCCCGAATGCGCGGAATTTGGCATGGTTTCAGCCGTTCTGTCTAGCCATACTGAATGAATGTTCAACAAATGATGTTGCGTTTTCCCTGACATGCGCTACGCTTTGCCGACATTCGACAGTGCGCAATTTCGGCGATTGGGGACCGAGAGCCGATGATCGAAACGGCAGATGCCGAGCCCGAGTATGACGACACCGCCATCCGCTTCCTCGAGGCGCTGTGGGGCGATGGTTATCTGTCGCCGGGCGGGCCTGATGAGGTCGACCGGGTGGTCGACGGACTCTCGCTCGAGGGCAAGACGATCCTCGATATCGGCTGCGGATCCGGCGGCATCACCCTGCATCTGATCGAGCGCCATGGCGCTAACCATGCCACCGGCTTCGATGTCGAGCAGCCTGTGATCGAGGCGGCCAGGCTGCGGGCTGCGGCGCGTGGGCTGGCGAAGCGCGCCAGCTTTGTCCAGGCGGCACCCGGGCCACTGCCTTTCACCGATTGCTCCTTCGATGTCGTCTTCTCCAAGGACGCGTTGCTGCATGTGCCCGACAAGGACGGCCTGTTCGCCGAGATATTCCGCGTGCTGAAGCCGGGCGGTGTCTTTGCCGCCTCCAACTGGATGATCTCTCATGATGGCGAACCTTCACCCGAGATGAAGGCCTATGTCGCCGCCGAAGGGTTGTCCTTCGCCATGGCCTCGCCGGCACGCTACGCCCAGGCGATGCGTGGCGCCGGCTTTGCCGATGTCACCGTGCGCGACCGCAATCCCTGGTACCGCGAGGTCGCGCGCGGGGAACTGGAAAGGCTGAAAGGACCGCTCTATGCGCCGGTCGCCGCCGTGGTCGGCGCGGCCTATGTCGACAAGAATATCAAGACCTGGGAGGCCATGCAGAAGGTGCTTGACAGTGGCGAGCACCGTCCCACTCATCTGCGCGGTTGGAAGCCGGTTGGATAGCCGGCAATGCTGGAGACCGTCACATCCATGAAGACTTCCGAGGCCAAGGACATTCTCGCCGAAACGGCGCGAAAGGGCGATGCCGAAAAGCGCGGTCGCAAGGCTTCGAAGGAGGTCCGTCAGCTGCAGCTGATCGAGGCGACGATCGATTCGCTGGCCAAGCGCGGCTACGCCGAGACGACGATGGCCGATGTCGCTGATGGCGCGGGCCTCTCGCGGGGCATCGTCAACTTCCATTTCGAAAGCAAGGAAAAGCTGCTGATCGCGACGCTGCAGTACATGTATGACGAGTATTCTACGCATTGGCGCGCTTCCCTGCAGAAGGCAGGCGACGATCCGGCGCGGCAGCTGCAGCAACTGGTGTGGGCCGACTTCGATCGCTCGATCTGCAACAAGCGCAAGCTCGCCGCCTGGCTGGCCTTCTGGGGCGAGGCCAAGTCGCGGCCGACCTATCAGGCGCTGAGCAGTTCGCGCGATAATTATTACCAGCAGGTCTTCATCGATCTCTGCACGACGCTCAAGCAGAGCGGCGCGTATGCCTATGAGCCGCAGGTGATGGCGCTGGCGCTGTCGGCCATGCTGGAGGGGCTGTGGCTGCGGCTGATGATGGGCACCGAGGACACAACGCGCGAAACAGCCTTGCAGGCGGCCAACGCTTTTTTGGCCGCGGCTTTCCCGAAGCATTACGGTTAGCAACAGCCGGCCGCCAAGACCGGCAAGACCAAAAGAGGATGGAACAGCATGAAAAAACTTAGCCGACGCCTGACATTGACATTGGCGCTGGGCGGCGCGCTTGCGGCTTCGGCGGCAGCGTTCGCCGTCGCCGCCGACAAGGACCTGATCGTGTTCGACTGGTCCGGTTATGAGGATCCGAGCTTTCACCCGAAATATGTCGAGAAGAACGGCGATTCGCCGACCTTCGCCTTCTTCGGCGACGAGGACGAGGCGTTCGAGAAGGTGCGCGCCGGCTTCAAGGCCGATCTCGGCCACCCCTGCTCGCAGAGCGTGACGAAGTGGCGCGAGGCAGGCCTGCTGCAGCCGCTCGACACCTCGAAGATATCAGGCTGGAAGGACCTCAATCCCGGCATCATGGCGATGAAAAATCTCGCCACGACCGATGACGGCAAGGCGTGGTTCATGCCGTGGGACTGGGGCAACACACAGCTTACCTACAACTCCTCCAAGATCGATGCCAAGGACGTGCAGTCGCTGAAGGCCTTCGCCGATCCGAAGTTCAAGGGCCGGGTGTCGATCGGCGACAATGTCGACGACGCCTATGCGTTGGCGAGCTTGGCCATCGGCCTGAGGGACTGGACCAAGATGACGGATGACCAGTTCAAGCAGGCGTCCGACTTCCTGCGCCAGGTGCACAAGAACGTCCGCTCCTACTGGACCGACACCACCGACATCGTGCAGCTGTTGAGCGGCGGTGAGGTCGACCTCGCCTGGGCCTGGAACGATGCGACTGTGCAGTCCGTCAAGGCAGGCGTGCCGATCAAGTCCGTAAAGGATACCAACGAAGGCATCTCGACCTGGGTCTGCGGCTATGTGCTGTTCAAGGACGCGCCCGGCAACGTCGACAAGGCCTATGATTATCTGAACGCCGTCAACGATCCGGAGACCGCCAAGATCTTGGTCAAGGACTGGGGCTATGGCCAGGCCAACGCCAAGGGCATGGCCGGCGTCGATCCGGCGATCCTGAAGGAAAAGGGCTATGACGACGTGCAGAAGTTCGTCGACAAGACACTGTTCCAGTCGCCGCTGCCGTCCGACCTCAAGCTGAAGATGATCGCCGAATTCGAGAAGATCAAAGCCGGGTATTGATCCCGTCCCGACTGCCCGTCCGTCGCCGACAGCGCGGGCGGACGGGCCTCGCCAAAGCGGATGATTTCTCCTAACCTCGCAGCAGCTTTTTCGCGATGGGGGAGTTTCGCCATGACGTCAGTGCTACGCCGCCTTGCCCTTGCAGCAGCGTGTGTGATCGGCGCCGGCGCGGTCTATGCCTGGGCGGAAGGCGGCGGCGATCTCGTGGTGTTCGACTGGTCCGGCTACGAGGATCCTCTGCTGCATCCCGCCTACACGGCCAAGCACGGCGCCGAGCCGACCTTCGCCTTCTTCGGCGACGAGGACGAAGCTTTCGAAAAGATGCGGGCGGGGTTCAAGACCGACATTGCGCATCCCTGTTCGCAAAGCGTTGCGAAATGGCGTGACGCGGGCCTGTTGCAGCCGCTCGACACCTCCCGGATTGCCGGCTGGAAGGATCTCAATCCCGGCATCATGGCGATGAAGAACCTCGCCACCACGGCCGACGGCAAGGCCTGGTTCATGCCGTTTGACTGGGGCAATACGGCACTGCTCTATCGCACCGACAATGTGACGGCTCAAGAGGCGCAGTCGCTGCGGATCCTCGCCGATCCGAAGTTCAAGGGCCGCGTCACCATCGGCGACAATGTCGACGATGCCTACGCGCTGGCGAGCCTGGTCATCGGCCTGAAGGACTGGACCAAGATGACCGACGCGCAGTTCAAGGAGGCGTCCGACTTCCTGCGCCAGGTGCACAAGAATGTCCGTCTCTACTGGACAGACTCGAGCGACATCGACCAGGCGTTCTCCGGCAATGAGGTCGATCTCGCCTGGGGCTGGGGCCAGACACTGATCGCGATGAATGGGCAAGGTGTTCCCGTCGCCATGAACCGCGACACCAGGGAAGGCATGTCGACCTGGGTGTGCGGCTACGTGCTGATGAAGGACGCGCCGGGCAAGCTCGACCAGGCCTATGATTTCCTGAGCGCGGTCAATGCGCCGGACATTTCGAAATACATGGTGACGACGTTCGGCTACGGCCATGGCAACAGCGCCGGCATGGCCGCGATCGACCACAAGGTGCTGGCCGAGCGCGGTTTCGACGACATCGACAAATTCCTCGACAAGACGCTGTTCCAGCAGCCGGTCGCGCCCGAACTCAAGAAGCGCATGGTCGACGAGTTCGAGAAGATCAAGGCCGGCTATTGAAGAGCGAGCTGGAAAGAACCGACGTCGTCATCGTCGGTGCCGGCTTCACCGGCCTGTCGGCGGCGCTTGAGCTGAAGCAGGCCGGCGTCGGCTTCCTGTTGCTTGAAGCACGCGACCGCGTCGGCGGGCGGGTCGAGGCGATCCGCAACGGTCTTGGCGAGCGCATCGACAGCGGCGGCCAATTCCTGTGCGAGGACATGCCGGAGGTGATGGCGCTGGCGAGGGCGCGAGGCAAGACATTCGTCGAAACCTATGTCGAGGGCGATTTCATCACCCATCCGTCGATGTCGGCCAAGGACGCCAAGCGGACCTATCACGGCGCCATGGCGATCCGCGAGCGGATGAATGGTATCGAGCCGGACGACCCGTCGATAGAAGGCATGACCGTCGCCGCCTGGCTGGAACAGCAGCATGATCCCATCGATGCCAAGACGGCTTTCCGGTCGATGATCGAAGGCCTGTGGTGCCTGCCGATGGACAGGGTGCCGCTCTGGTACCTGATCGACAATGACCGACGCATCACCAACGAGGTGCCGGAGCTGCAATATTCTCTGCGCGAGACGATGCAGTCGCTGGCCGAGGATCTTTCTGACGACCTCGGCGACCGGGTGCTGTTGAATGAGCCGGTCCTGCGCATCGAGCATGGGCCGCAAGGCGTTCGTGTCGTCTCGGCCAACGGCGCGATCGAAGCGCGTCAAGTGCTGGTCGCCCTGCCGCCGGCGACGGCCGCGAAGCTCGATTTCGCGCCCGCCTTGCCGCCCTCTCTCGGGCACGCGCTTGGCGTCTGGGAAAGCGGGGCGGTGATCAAGATCCTGGTGCGCTATTCCCGGCCGTTCTGGCGCGAGCGGGACTTGAGCGGCATGGTGATGTGGCGCGACCTGCCGGGACTGTTTGCCTGCGACGCCAGCAAGGACGCGGAGCATGCAGCGCTCGTCGTTTTCATCGGCGGCCCGCTCGCGCTGCGCTGGCGTGCGCTCGACGCGGCGGGGCTGCGTGCGGAAGTGACCACCCGATTGCAGGAAGCACTCGGGCCGGATGCCGGAGATGTCATCGATTTCAGGTCGCGCGACTGGATACAGGACCGCTGGAGCGGCGGGGCCTACAGCGACCTCATTGTCGACGTGACGGCGAGGGATTCCGAGCGGACGATTCTTGGCGGTGCATCGCCAGTCCATTTCGCCGCTTCGGAACTGTCGCCGTCATTCCCGGCCTATGTCGAGGGTGCGATCGTTGCGGGACGCATCGCGGCGCGCAAGATCGTGGCGCAGCTTCAGTCGCCCATCGCCACCAGCGCCTCGGGATCGTAGGCGAGGCGTATCGGGGTGCCGACCGGAATGTCGTCGGCGCCGAAATCGTTGGTTTCGGTTACCGACAGTGGCTTTTCCAAGCCCGGTATCTCGACGATCAGGTGGGTGATCTCGCCGAAATAGTGGCGTTCGACCACCTTGCCGGCGACCTCGAACTTTGCCGTCGCATTGTCCCACAGCACGCGCAGGCGTTCGGGGCGGATGCCCAGCGTGGCGCCGCCGCCATTGCGCACGAAAGCCTTCGGCTTCTCGGTCTTGACGCGGCCGAAGCCCAGCGTGTCGACGACCAGCGAGGTGCCGTTCTCCTCGACGATCTCAGCCTTGACGAAGTTCATGCCGCCGAGGAAGTCGGCGACCTGGCGGTTGACCGGCCGCTGGTAGATTTCCTTGGGCGAGGCGACCTGTGCGATCTTGCCGCCGAACATCACGGCGATGCGGTCGGACATGGCGAGCGCCTCATACTGGTCGTGGGTGACCAGCACGAAGGTGATGCCGACCGCCTGCTGCAGCCGGCGCAGCTCGACCTGCATCTGCTCGCGCAGCTTCTTGTCGAGTGCCGACAGCGGTTCGTCGAGCAGCAGCACCTTGGGCCGCATGACCAGCGCGCGGGCGAGCGCCACGCGCTGACGCTGGCCGCCGGAAAGCTCTGTGGCTAGCCGTTTGCCAAGCCCGGTCAGCGACACCTGCGCCAGCGCTTCCTCGACGCGGCGCTTTTCCTCGCCGCCCTGCAGCCTAAGCCGCTTCAGCCCATAGGCGACGTTCTGCTCGACATTGAGGTGCGGGAAGATCGCATAGCTCTGGAACACCATATTGGTCGGCCGGCGGTTGGCCGGAATGCCTTCCATCGGTTGGCCGCCGACGGCGATCGAGCCGCTGGTCGGGTTGTCGAAGCCAGCGATCATGCGCAGCAGCGTGGTCTTGCCGCAGCCGGACGGGCCGAGCAGCGAGAAGAACTCGCCCTCGCGGATGGTCAGGGACGCGTCGTCGAGCGCCTTGAACGATCCATAGCTGCGGGTGACGTTGCGGATCTCGATCATGGCCCGATCGGATTGGGCTCGCTCGGATTGGGGGCGCTCGATCTGCGGCTGTTCAGGCATAGAGGCCTCCCTCGTTCTGGGTGCGTCTGGCCGCGCGGCGACGCAGGATTTCGGCGACGGTCATCAAAAGGAAAGAGGCAACCAGAAGCAGCGTGCCCAACGCCAAAACGCCCGGCAGTTTCGAGGCGAAACGCAATTGGCCCCAGATGTAGATAGGCAATGTCGCCTCGGTGCCGGTCAGAAAGAAGGCGATGATGAACTCGTCCAGCGAAATGGTGAAGCACACCAGCAGGCTGGAAATGATCGCCGGCGCCACCATCGGCAACGTCACGCGCCGGAAGGTGCCGAAGGCGCTTTCGCCGAGATCGGCGGAGGCTTCCTCCAGGCTGCGGTCGAAGCCTTCGAAGCCGGAGGTCAGCACCGTCATCGAATAGGGAATGCAGACCAGGACATGGCCAAGCACGACGGTGAACAGCGACAGGCTGAGGCCCAATTGCAGCATCACCAGCAGCATCGAGATGGCGACGATCACCTCGGGCAGCACCAGCGGCGCCATGATCAGGCCGTTGATGGTGCGGCGGCCGGGATAGCGGTAGCGAGTGATCGAACGGGCGGCGAGGATGCCGAGCACCGTAGCGAGGATCGAAGCCGAGACACCGACTTTCAGGCTGTTCCAGGCGGCGTCGAGCAGGGCCGGCGTATGCGGCAGGTCCGCATACCACTGCAGCGTGAAGCCGGTGAGCGGGAATTTCGGCGTTGGCGCCGCGTTGATCGAGAAGATCGGCAGGAAGATGACGGGCAGATAGAGGAAGACGACATAGAGGAACGCATAGACGGACAGCCAGCCGCCCGACAGGAAACGCCGCGCCCTCATCGTGCCAGCCTCTGCAGTGCGCGTATGATCAGCACCGTGGCGCCGGCCATCAGGGTGACGATCAGCATGGTGGTGACGGAAAGCGCGGCCCCCAACGGCCAGTTGGCCGCCTTGCCGAACTGCGCCTGGATGGCGTTGGCGATCATGACGCCGTCCTTGCCGCCGACCAGCTTCGGTGTGACGTAGTCGCCGACCGTCGGGATCATGACGATCAGCGCCGCCGAGATGACGCCCGGCGCCGACAGCGGCAAGGTCACGCGCAGGAATGAGCGCAAGGGACCGTCGCCGAGATCGGTGGCTGCTTCGACCAGCGTGCGGTCGACCTTTTCCAGCGAGACGAAGATCGGCAGGATGGCGAAGGCCGCCCATGCATGGGTGAGCGTGATGATGACGGCGGTCGAATTGTAGAGCAGCGCCGTCGATGGCTCATCGATGATGCCGAGGCCCATCAGGCCGGAATTCAAGACGCCGTTGTAGCCGAGGATGACCTTCCACGACATGACGCGCAGGAGATAGCTGGTCCAGAACGGGATGGTGATGAGGAACAGCCACAGGCTCTTGTGACGGCCGCCATGGAAGGAAATGAAGTAGGCGATCGGGTAGGCGAGGATCACGGTGAACAGGCTGACCGTCAGCGAGATGTAGAGCGAGCGCCAGAGGAGATCGCGGTAGATCGGCTCGGTCAGCGCGACGCGGTAGTTTTCCAGCGTGAATGTGCGGTCGATGGTGAGATAGTGCTGCGTCCAGAAGGAGTGAGCGATGACCACCAGGATCGGCAGCACCAGCAGGATGAGGGCGTAGAGAAAGGTCGGACTGATCAGGGCAAAGCCCTGGACGGGCTCGGATTGCAGAAGGGCATTTCGTCTGGCCCGCGTCATGCGCCACGGGGGCGACCCTTCCACAGCCGCCGTCATTGCAGGGCCCCGGGCGTGATCTCGGTTGCGGGCTTGGACTTTTCCGCCATGCGGCATCCCATTGTGCTGACGCCGACTGTCGTTCCCCTTGCCGGCTTTCTTTCATCATGCGCGCATCCGTGGATTGAAATCAAGCGCTATTTCTGAGATATTGATTGAACGGACATTCAAAATTAGGTGAAGAAAGCCGCCATTTCCGGCCTTTGCCGCCGAATTTGAGGTCCAGGAAAAATTCGATAGAGATGTGGAGACGACAATGGCTGCGGTGAGAGACCTGAAGGCGACCGAACCGGCAACGCTTGGGGATGACGATGCCGTTGAACTGGCCAAGCGCCATCTTATCCAGCCCTGGCCGTACGCTGGTTCTGTCGGTGCGGAAGCTCGCGCACTGATCGGCGAGGGCGACGGCATCTACATCACCGACAGCACCGGCAAGCGGCTGATCGACGGGCCTGCCGGCATGTGGTGCGTCAATGTCGGCCACCGCCGCGAGGAACTGGCCAGGGTGATGTACGACCAGGCGATGGCGCTGTCCTACAACACGCCCTGGTACACCATGAACGCGCCGTCGGCCGAACTTGCCATGCGCATCGCCGGCCACGCGCCGGGCGATCTCAGCCATGTCTTCTACACAACCGGCGGTTCTTCGGCCGTCGAGACGGCGCTGCGCTTCATGCAGTTCTACAACAATGTGCGCGGCCGCCCGGAAAAGAAGCTGATCCTGTCGCGCGGCGGCGCCTATCACGGCTCGACCTATCTGTCGGCCTCGCTCAACGGCCGTCCGCGCGACCGCGACTGGATGGACGGCGCCGACGAGCTGGTGATCAAGCTGTCCTCGCCCGATCCGTTCCGCCGTCCGCACGGCATGAGCCTTGCCGCCTTCACCGATTTCCTGGTCGATCAATTCCGCGATACGGTCGCCCGCGTCGGCGCCGACAAGATCGGTGCTTTCGTCGGCGAGCCGGTGCAGGCATCGGGAGGCGTCGTGATCCCGACGGACGGCTATCTCAAGCGCATCCGCGAAATCTGCCGCGACAACGACATCCTCTATGTCTCCGACGAGGTGGTGACGGGCTTCGGCCGGCTTGGCCATGTCTTCGCTTCGGGCGAGGTGTTCGGCATCGATCCCGACATGATCACCTTCGCCAAGGGCGTCACCTCGGGCTATTTCCCGCTCGGCGGCGTCATCATTTCGGAACGGCTGCTGCAGGAGTTGCGCCGCTCGAACCATCCCGACGCCATGTTCGGCCATGGCCTGACCTACACAAGCCACCCTGTCGGCTGCGCCGTGGCGCTGAAAAACCTCGACCTGCTGGAAGAAGGCGTGCTTTCCCACACGCAAGCGGTCGCGCCCTATTTCCAGGCGCAGTTGAAGACGCTGGAAGAGCTGCCGCTGGTCGGCGAGGTGCGCGGCGTCGGGTTGATGGGCTGCGTCGAATGTGTTGCGGACCGCGAAAGCAAGGACCCGCTGCAACTCGACAAGGATGTCGGCAAACGCATCGACGCCCATTGCCACGAACTTGGCTTGCTGGTGCGGCCGCTGATCAACATGTGCGTGATGTCGCCGCCGCTGATCATCACGCGCGAGCAGATCGACGACATGGTCGGCATTCTGCGCGAGGGTATTTCGCGGACTATGGATGATCTCAGAAAAGAAGGCGTGTGGCGGGGGTGAGGCTTCTTCCTTCTCCCCGTTTCACGGGGAGGTGAGGAAGGTCCGCGCAGCGGACGAAAAGCCAATTGCTTGGCTTTTCGAACGACGAACGCCCTAAGGGCGGATGAGGGGCGGCGCCAGCGTTGGCGATTGGTCGCATCGGTAAATGCGTCGTCGGTCCAACGCGATAATCCTCGCAAGCACAGTGCTGCACCTCACCTGCCTGCCGGCATCCTCTCCCCGTATAGTGACGGGCATAGGGGTGCTCTCGTCAACGGTTTCGCCCAATTATCCGCGCCCGCGCTTTTGGCGGCGAACTATTCCCACGGCATTTTTACGGGCTGATCGGCGGCGCGGATAAGGAGCGTCCTTCCATCCCGGGGAGTATCGAAGGCCAGCTTGGCCCCGGCCATGGCACCCGTCAGCTTGACGGTCATGGTGTCGGCGCTGTCCGAAAAGCCGATGGTCAGCGTGCCGTCGTCGTTCTGGGTGACCATTGCATTGGCCATGTCCAGACGCTGCGTGCCGTCATCGTTAAAGCGCGAGATCGCCAGTGCTCCATTGGTCTCGATCTGGTCCTGGCCTTCGCCATTGACCAGAAAAACATGCGCGGCGCGGTCGCCGGTGTTGTTCAGGACGATCCTGTCATCGCCTGCGCCGCCGTGGACGGAGGCGATCTTGTCACCGGTGATGACGATCGTGTCATTGCCGTCACCGCCATCGACATCGCTGACATCGGAGGCCGTGATTTGCAGCAGGTCGTTGCCGTCTTCGCCATGCACGCGCGAGGCGCGCTCGGCGCTCACGGTCACGGTGTCATCGCCCGATCCGGCATATATCTGGTCCAGGCCGCGTGCGGCCACATTGATCGTGTCGTGACCGTCGCCGCCATAGACATGGCTCACGCCGGCGGCGGCGATGGCGATTTGGTCGTTACCGTCACCGCCATCGACTAGCCAGACGGAGCGGCCGGAGCTTATGGCAATGGCATCATTGCCGCTGCCGCCATAGACGCGGCTCACCTGAGATGCCGCCGCCAGAGCGATGCTGTCATTGCCGGCGCCACCGTTGATGACGTCTATGCCGCGGTCGAATGGTTCCTGCCCGGCCTGTGTGCTGGTAATTGCAATGGCGTCGTTGCCGTCGCCGCCATCAATGTTGGTGGCGCTGCCGTGCGCGGCGATCGAGATCGCATCATCGCCATTACCGGCGTAGATGCGGCTGACAGAGGTCAGTATGCGGCCGTCCCAATTCGTGAGGCCGCCCGAGGTGCGGATGGCGATCACGTCATTGCCGGCGCCGGTGTCAACGTTGTCGGCCTCGTTGGCGTCTATGGATACCGCGTCGTTGCCGCTCCCGGTCGACATGCTGACGGTTGCGCCCTGTGCCTGGGCGGCGACGGCGGTGTTGCCCTTCGCGTCCATGAGGATGCGGATGATCGTCGAGACCGCCTTGCTGGAGCGATCGTCGCCCAACAACGCAGGCATTGCCGACAGATCACGGCCGGATGCTTTGGAGTTTACGCCCTGCAGGAGCTGGACGGCCAGGCCTGCCGTAGGATTGGTCCGAAGTGGTGAAATGCTCGACATGCCCGGGTCCGACGGCCAGTGGCGGCCGATCCCACACTATCGTGCCTTTGGTTATCAAACGGTGATAGGCAGCGTCCTACGATCGTGACCTGAGCGCGTCGTTCAGATTCCACATGTCCTTCTCCTCGGGCGCCGTCTCCAGCCCCAGCACCGGCAGCATCTTGCGCAGATGGTCGTGGTGGGTGCGCACGCCATATTCGAGGTCGGAGAGATAGAAACCCTCGAAAGCTTCGGACAGCATGGATTCGTTCGACCACACCGACAGCTGTACATCTTCCGACATGGTGTCGCGGTCGATGCGGAAGGAAAGGTAGCGGGCGGCGGCCTGCTCGCGGCTTTCGTCGCGGTAACGGTAGATGGCGCCGCGCAGCAGGGTCTCACCCGTCGACAGCGGAAACTCCTGATAGAACTGCACGGATTCCGGCATCACCGAAATGACCGCATTGGGGAAGATGCCGTAGTAGACCCAGGCCTTCTTCAGATAGTCCGGCAGATGCGCCGGCTCGGGCGCGATCTTGACGTAGTTCTTGACGCTCCAGCGGCGGCCGGCATGCGGGTTGTAGGTGGCGAAGGAGCGTGAGACGCCGTTGATGAAGGGTTCGTCGAAATAGGTAGCGCCATAAAGATCCTGCAGGGCAGGATGCGCCATGGCGACGTGATAGCCCTCATTGTCGACATCACGCACCGACTTCCAGTTGACCGGGGTCTTCTGGCTCCAGATGCCCCAGGACGGCACCATGTCGGCGGCCTTGTAGTGCGCGAATTCGGGCTCGATCGGCTTCATCAGCTCGGCGACCGAAGGCTGCGGTCCGCCATTGCGGAAGCGGATGAAGATAAACCCCATCCAGACTTCGAGGTCGAGCTGCATCAGGCCGAACTCGGCCTTGTCGAGGTCGGGGAAGGAGCGCGGGCGCGCGGCGCCGCGCAGCGTGCCGTCGAGATTGTAGACCCAGCCATGGAACGGGCACACCAGCGCGTTCTTGCAATTGCCCTGGCTGTCGGCGACGACGCGGCTGCCGCGGTGGCGGCACATGTTGTTGAAGCCGCGCACGACGCCGTCCTTGCCGCGCACGATCAAGGCGCGTTCGCCGACCACGTCCATGGTCAGATAGTCGCCGGCGTTGGGCACGTCGCTGACATGACCGACGATCTGCCAGTGGTTGCGGAAGACATGCTCCTTCTCGAGCTCGAGAAGGGCATCGGAATGGTAACTCCAGCCCGGTAGCCCCCGCCGGTCCCAATCGTTGGGGATCGCCACGTCACGGAGGTGCGGGTTCATAAAACGTCTCTTCTTTTTGTTGAATAATCATTCAATAAAATCATATTTTGCATTGAAATGCAATGGCTTGTGAAAATGCTAAGGATTCCGAGGTGGGTTCCATGGATCGCCGGCGGAGGAATTCGATACGGCTGCTGCCTCAGAAAATCGCGGAGAATCCGGGTGTTAGCCCCGGTTCCGGAATGCCGTTTCCGCGCGGTTTCACAAAGCGTGCGAGCTGAAGAACGAGCCGCCTCGCCGGAGGCAAAACCGCTCCCCCCGCGTGGCCTGATCGGCTGTTCGGCAGGCGCCTGGTTCGGGACAGTCTGACGGGAGTCGATCCGGGATTCGCTTAACTCGGCAAAATGACAGCTGGAATGACCGATTTTGCCCGGTCTTGCCCGATTGCGCTGTTTCAATCTGGTTACATTGCCAGACCTGCGCCAATTTTGTGCTGTTACAAAGTGCGATTAAGTTCGTTTCATCATCAAAAAGAAACGCAGCGAAGGGGAAGGCAATGTATGCGAAAGCCGAGATCATCAGCAGCGAACACCGCCTCCAGGCTCCGGAGCGCGCTGACCGCCGCCCGAAGCTGGCCCTGCGCCAGCGCGCCAGCGACCACCCCATGGCCATGTTCATGGCGCTGGCTGCTTGCGCCTTCGCCGGCATGGCGTTCACGCCGACGGTTGGCCCGGCCTTCGCATCGCTAAATCCGCCGGCCAACGTCGTTGACGGGGCGCCGACGACGATCAAGACCGCTCGCCTGCCGATGCCGACGCTCGACTTTGCCTGCAAGGGGCAGTCCTGGGGCGCCGAGAGCGTCGATTGCCTGCGCGCGATCGCACAGCAGTCCGGGACGCACAAGACCCGTGCAATCCGCATGATCGCCAATGCCGCGCCGCTGACCAACACGCCAAACGTTTTCTGATTTTTGTCGAAGCGTGATCCCGAAACCGGTTCCCTCTTCGGGGTAATGCTCTGACCTCCCCGAGCGCTCCCTCCAGCGCTCCCTTCGGCTCCCGCCGCGCAATCGGCCGGGAGCCTTTTTTCTATCCGTTCAGTGCCGCTTGCTCGGCAATAGCTGAAAGTACGCTGCGCACATCCAGCGTGCTGAACGGCTTTTCCAGGATCTGCGGCCGCTGCGGCGCCGGCAAGGCTTCGATTTCCGCCTTGGCGCCGATCAGATCGCCGGTGACCAACACGAACCGCCGCGCCAGATCAGGCCTTTCGACGAGCAGCTCGCGGTAGATGGCTATGCCTGATATGCCGGGCATACGCAGATCCGAAAAGACGATGTCCGGCGGCATGTGGCCGCCCAGTGTGGCGGCGCCCGATTCCCAGACCGGCGCGATCCGTGACTTGATGCCCATCAATTCGAGAATGTCGGACAGCGAGCCGGCGACATCGGGCTCGTCGTCGATGATCAGGGCATGGCGCAGGCCGCTCGAGCGCGGCTGGGCTTCGCCGGCGGCGGCGATGCCGGCCGAAATGGCCGGCAACTGGACGACGAAACGCGCGCCTCTGGGCAGCACTTCCTCGAACCAGACATTGCCATTGTGCCGTTCGATGATCGATTTCGAGATCGACAGGCCGATGCCGGTGCCCACACCAACAGGCTTGGTGGTGAAATAGGATTCAAAGATACGGTTGCGGATCGCTTCGGGAACGCCGGGCCCATTGTCTTCGACCGAGAAACCGGGCTTGCCCAGGTCGCTGCGGAACGTCCGCACCTTGATCAGCCGGTCGCCGGCAACACCGGCCAAAGCGTGCTGGCTGTTGATGAGGAAATTGGCCGCCACCTGCGTCACGTGGTCGGCGTCGGCCATGACCAGCAGCGGACCGGGCGCGAAATCGGTGTCGATGATGATGCCGCTCGAGCGCGCGCCATAGGCGGTCACCTCGAGGGCGGCGCGGATCACCTGATTGAGGTCGGTCTCGGCATGGGCTGCCGGATGAAGGCGGACCATCGACAGGAAGCTTTTGACGATGCGGCCGCAGCGCTCGGCGGCGGCGCGCACCTTCTCGGCGCGGACCTTGGTCTGCGGATCGGTGGCGAATTCGTGCAACAGCGTCGATTGCGCCACCACCACCGCCAGCGGGTTGTTGAGCTCGTGCGAGACGCCGGCGAGCAGCGAGCCCATCGCCGCCATCTTCTCGTTCTGGTGCAGCTTCTCGCGCTGCCGGTTGATCTCCTCCTCGGCGCGCAGCCTGTCGCGCAGGTCGCGGATCGAGCCGAAGATCAAGCGGCGGTCGGCGACCCGCATCTCGGTCGCCGTCAGCTCGATCGGGAACACCTCGCCGGCGGCATTCTGCGTTACGGTCTCGAGCCGCTGGCCGACCATCGGCGCGCCGCGGCCCGACATGTAGTCGGCGCCCGAGGTATAACCCTTGCGGTAGTATTCCGGCACGACAGTGTCGAGCAGGTCCTTGCCGAGGATGTCGCTGCGCTGGAAGCCGAACATCTTTTCGGCGGCAGGATTGAATTCGATGATCGATCCGGCCTCGTCGATGACGATGATGGCGTCGAGCGAGGCCTGCAGCATGGTGCGGCGGATCACTTCGCTGGCATGGGCGTCGGAGGGCGAGTGTTCGATGGCGTCGCCGATGGCGAGCGCGATGATATGCAGTGTTGCCTCTTCCTCGTCGGTCCACTCGCGCTCTTCGACGCAATCATTGACGGCGAGCGTGCCCCACAGATGGCCATGCGCGAAGACCGACACCGACAGGAACGACTTGATGTTCTGCTTTTCGAAGTCGGTTCTGAGGAAGCCGCTGAGATTGCGCGTATGCCCGGCAAAGATCTTGCCTTGCCGTTCGTCCTCGGCCACGCGCTCCAGCAGTGGATCCGAATTGACGATCGACTGCATGATGACGGTCGGCGATGCAAGTTCCCCGCCGAAGTCAGGGTCGATCCAGTAGGCGGACACCGACTGGGCAAAACCCTGGCCGGGCAGTTCGCGCAGGCGAAACAGGATGCCGCGCTGGCACTCCATGGCGCGGCACAGGGTTTCCAATATGCCTTCCATCTCGCGCTGCCAGTCGCCGGCCTCGCGCAGCCGGCGAACGACGCGCACGGCCGCCATCGCCGCGCCCTGCCTGAAACCCTGTGTATCCGTGCTTGTCGCTTCGCCCGTCATTTTCAGCCGTTATTCCAAAGTCATGCCAATTCGGTCGGGCCAATCCGATCGGCCCAATTCGATCGGCGAGCAACGGCTGTGAACCTGAGACCCTGTGGGCCTGGCGCTCAGTTGCTGTCGCCGGTCGGCAGCGAGAAGATATAGCCTTCGCCGCGCACCGTGCGCAGAAATTTCGGGTTGGCCGGGTCCGCCTCGATCTTCTTTCTCAGGCGCATGATGCGGATGTCGACGGCACGCGACGATTCCGGATCCTCGGTGAAGCCGATGGCCTCAGAGATCGCGGCGCGCGTCAAAAGCCGGTTGGCGCGGGTCAGGAAAACCTCCAGCACATCGAATTCGCTCTTGGCCATGTCGATCACGGCGCCGTTGGTGCCGGTGACCAGCCTGCCGTCAAGATCGGCCTGGAACGGGCCGAAGGCGACGGAACGGCGGTCCGTCCTGGCTTTCCTGGCGAGCAGCTCCGTCGGCTCTGGAACGCGGCGCAGCACGCTGCGCACCCTCGCCAGCAGTTCGCGCAGTTCGTATGGCTTGACGATATAGTCGTCGGCACCGAGTTCCAGCCCGACGATGCGATCGAGCGCAGTGCCGGCGGCGGTCGCGTAAATGATGCCGATCGGCATTTTCGAGCGCAGCCAGCGGCCGAGCGACAGACCGTCCTCGCCCGGCATGGCGATGTCGAGAATGGCCAAATGGAAGGCTTGAGTCTCGATAAGGCTGCGCGCGGCGGCCGCGGTTTCGGCGGTCGCCACATCATAGCCGGCGGCGCCGAGATATTCGGCAACCGCGTCCCTCAGGTCGGGCTCGTCCTCGACGATAATAATTCTTGCCCGCACGATGCTCTCGCTCCCACTTTCAGTGGAAAGTAGATTGGGTATAAACATGATGTCCAGCACTCATATCCGGTTGCAAGGGAACGGTTGGAAAACATGGCCGCACGAGCCGTCATTGCGCTTGTTTCCGTCGCCGAGGTGGTGGCGACCGAACTTGGCGACCATCTCGAGCGGCGTGGCCATGATGTGCGCCAGGCCCGGCAGCCCTGGGAGGCGGAATCGCTGCTGGCGGGCGGGGGCATCGATGTCGTTGTCGTCGGTGACAGTCTCAGCCAGGCGGACGGGCGAGACCTGCTCAGGCGTTATGGCGGCGGAGGTGGGGGCGGCGAGGATGGGCCCGATTTCATCCTGATCTGCCGGCCGGCCGATCTCGTCGACAAGGTGCTGGCGCTCGAACTGGGTGCGGCCGACGTTGTCGAAAGCCCGCTCAATGTCAGGGAATTGGCCGCCCGGGTCGGCGGCCTGCTTTCGCGGCGCGGCAGGGGCACCCAGGAACTGATCGTGCTGGAGAACGCGACCGTCGATTTGAGATCGGCGATCGTCATGCATCGCTCCGGTAGCGAGGAACAGCTTTCGCCCGGTCAGGTGGCGCTGCTCAGGCTGTTCCTGGCCAGCCCCCGCAAGGTGCTGACGCGCGACGACATTATCGCCGCCGCACCGGCCGAGAACGCCGACGCCTTCGATCGCTCGATCGATTCGCGTATCGTGCGGCTGCGCCGCAAGCTCGACACCGAAACCATCACCACCATACGCGGCACCGGCTACCGGTTCGATCCGCCGCAGCAATTTGCCGACTAAAGGCTGGACACTCGGGCTATCTTTCTGGCTGAGCATCGGATGGTCCAACTCACCGACGCTCCCGAAACTCAGCGTATCACCAGCAGCGACGGCCCCGATGGCATGTCATTGGCCATGGCGATTTCGTTTGCGTGGGCCCGGTCCTTAAGGAGAACGGTGGCAAGGGCGGCAAAGCCGAGCAGGCCCTGGGCATAGAGCAATGCGGAAAGCACCGAGGCCGCGAATTTCGTTTTCATCGTTCCAACTCCCCAGAAATGCCAATTCTTCAAAATGTCGCGGGTCGCTTCAGGAAACTCCCGAAGTGCCCGCGCCGCCCACGGAGCCCCCCGTCGCGGCGCGGGCCTTCGGTCCTCTCGGCAGCAAGTTGCCGGAGGGGCCGCGCAATGCCAGCAACCGAAGGCCAACCCGCCAGAGGGCCATCAATCGGGCGATGCGCAGGCTGGAAACAATCCAGACCGTGGCGGAAAACAGAGCGACGTGCAGGGTAGAGATCTCACTCGAACTCATCGCCGCCAGCCTTGCCGCGGGGCCACCGGCAACCGTGCCGACACCGCCGATGACCGCTGCCGTGATGCTGATCCTGAAGAGCCAGGACTGTGTGTTCGTTTTCGTTCCCATGGTCGTTGCCGTCTGCTTTCGTTGCGTCAACTTTGCTTCCGGCCCGTATCCGCATCATGCCGCCTGAAGCAGCGTTTTGTTGCAGGTTGGTTTCGAGATTGAGCTCTACCCTTTCATATAGAAGGTATTCGAACTTTCGTTTCGCGGGAAATACGTATGTGTGCTGTGTCTCATTCCGTTTTGCGGGCGAGGCCGCTGTCGCCATGACCGCCTGCTTGTTAACCAGAGGAAACAGATTCGAAACACAAACGAGCATTTCGCGAAATCTCTTCGAAACATGCCGCAGCGATAAGCCGCTCATCGAATTGCAGCCGGCCGAACCGGCAGAGAGAGGGGACATTATGCACACCACCATTTCCGCCAAGCTCATCAACATCACCGCCGCCGCGCTCACGGGTGCAGCACTTCTGTTCGGCGCCAACGCAGCGCACGCCGCCAACAAGATCGTGGCGCGGGTCTCGCTTTCACAGCAGGTCATGGAAGTCTCGGTCGATGGCCGGCCGACCTTCGCCTGGAAGGTTTCCACCGGCGACCGGGCGCATGTGACGCCGACGGGCTCGTTCAAGCCGACCCGCATGCATGAGATGTGGTATTCGAAGAAGTACGACAACGCGCCGATGCCGCACTCGGTGTTCTTCAGCGGCGGCTACGCGGTGCACGCCACCTATGCCATCAAGCGCCTCGGCCAGCCGGCCTCGCATGGCTGCGTGCGGCTGCATCCCGATAATGCCGCCGATTTCTACCAGCTTGTCGAGACCTTCGGACCCGACAACACCAGCATCGTCATCGTCAAGTAGCAGGCTGAGGAACGGGGCCGGCAGACTGTCGTGCCTGTTCAGGACTCCCTCCGGAACATTCCGGCGGTATTGAGCACCGCTCAAACCAGCGGTATCGAGCGCAGCCAAAAAAAGAGGCCGGGATTTTTCCGGCCTCTTTTTTGTTCTTCGGTTTTCTATCAGTCCTGGAGTGCCGGCATCAGCTTGGGATCCGGCTTTTCCGCCAAATGCGGCAGATCCTTGCTGGCGATGAACGTATAGAACATGGGCACGACGAAGAGCGTGAACATGGTGCCGACCAGGATGCCGGTGAAGATGACCAGGCCCATCGAGTAGCGGGCCGCCGCACCCGCGCCGCTCGACGTGATCAGCGGTACCACGCCAAGCGCCATAGCCGCCGTCGTCATCAGGATCGGCCGCAGCCGCACCTTGGCCGAGGCGATGATGGCGTCACGCCGCCGCATGCCATGCGCCTCACGCTGCTGGTTGGCGAATTCAACCAGCAGGATGCCGTGCTTGGTGATCAGGCCGATCAGCGTGATCAGGCCTACCTGCGTGTAGATGTTGAGCGTGCCGAGGCCGAGATTAAGCGGCACGATCGCGCCGAAGATCGACAGCGGCACCGCCATCATGATGATCAGCGGGTCGCGGAAGCTTTCAAACTGCGCCGCCAGCACCAGGTAGATGACAATGACGGCCGCTCCGAAAGCGATCAGGATGGTGTTGCCCTGTTCCTTCTCCTGCCGCGACTGGCCGGAATAGTCGATGAAGAAGGTGTCGGGCAGGCTCTCCCTGGCAATGTCTTCGAGGACTTTCAAACCGTCGCCTGTGGTGACGCCGGGCAGCGGCAGTGCGGAGATGGTCGATGAATTCAGCTGGTTGAACTGTTCGATTGCCGCCGGCGACGCATTGTTCGAAATCTTCACCACCGCCGACAGCGGCACCATCTCGCCCGTGACGCTGCGCACGAAATACTGGCCCAGCTTTTCGGGGTTGTCGCGGAACTCCTGCGGCACCTGCGGAATGATGTCGTAGCTGTTGGAGTCGCGGTCGAACTGCGCCACTTCGGCGCCGCCGACCAGCAGTGTCAGCGTCCGGCCGATATCGGCGATCGGCAGGTTCAGCGCCGCCGCGCGGTCGCGGTCGATGGTTACCGTCACCTGCGGCGAATCGTAAGACATCGAGTTCTGCACGACGATGAAGCGGCCGGAGGCCTGTGCCTTGTTCTTGATCTGCTCGGCCGCCTCGTACACTTCCGCGGAATCGCCGGTCGAACGCACCACCAGGGCGATCGGCAGGCCGCCACCGGAGCCCGGCAGCGTCGGCGGTGCGAAGACGAAGGCCTGGACACCCGCCACCTTTGCGATACGAGCGGTAATGTCGGCCTGCAGTTCCTTGGAATTGCGCTTGCGCTCCGCCCAATCCTTGAAGGCAAAACCGACAAAAGCGCTGTTCGTGGTGCCACCGAAGGCGACCGCCGAGAACTGCGCCCGCGTTTCCGGAATATCTCTCACCAGGCCGAGCATCTGGTTCACATAGGTTTCGGTATAGTCCGATGTCGCATAGGTCGGCGCAGTCACCAGCGAGAGCAGGAAGCCCTGGTCCTCTTCCGGCGCCAGTTCACTCGATGTCTTGGTGAACATGAAGCCGGTCACGCCGACCAGCGCCAGCACGATGATCAGCGTCAAAGGACGATAATTCAGCGAGCCGGTGACGGCCCGCTCATAGACATGCTCGACCCGCGCGAAAATGCCGTCGACAATGCGCTGGAAACGGCCTGGTGTACCCGCCTTCAAGAGGCGTGCCGACATCATCGGGGTGATGGTGACGGCGATGATACCCGACAGCACCACCGAGCCGGCGAGCGTGACCGCGAATTCGCGGAACAGCGCGCCGGTCAGGCCGCCGGTGAAGGCCAACGGTGCGAACACGGCGGCCAGCGTCATGGTCATGGCGACGATGGCCGAGGCGATTTCACGCATGCCGCTGAACGAAGCCTGCATTGGCGACATGTGGTCTTCTTCCATGTGGCGGTGGATGTTTTCCACCACCACAATGGCGTCGTCGACGACAAGACCGATCGCCAGCACCATGGCTAGCAGCGACAAAAGGTTGATCGAATAGCCCACCGCAAACAAAAGGAAGCAGACGCCGATCAGCGACAGCGGGATGGTGATGATAGGCATCATCACCGAGCGGAACGAGCCAAGGAACAAAAGGATGACCACAATGACGATGGCAACCGCTTCAGCGATGGTCTTGAACACCTCCTCGATCGAGGCGCTGATCTGTCCGGTCGCGTCGTAGACGACCTCGATCGTCATGCCTTTCGGCAGCGTTTCCTGAATCTGCGGCACGAGCTTGGTGAGCGCTGCCGCGGTGGTCAGCGGGTTGGCCGCCGGGGTCGGGAAGATGGCGAGGAAGGTGCCGGGCTTGCCGTTGAAGGAGACCCTGGTGTCGGTATTCTCCGCGCCGAGTTCGACGCGGGCCACGTCGCGCAGCCGAACCACATTGCCGTCGGTCGAACGCAGGGGCAGTTCGGCGAAGGCTTCCGGCGTCTGCAGCGTCGAGCGCACGGTGATCGACGAGACGACATATTCGTTCTGGGTGTTGCCAGGCGCCGACAGGAAGTTGGAATTGTTGATTGCCGCCAGCACTTCCGCCGCCGTCACGCCGCGCGCGGCAAGCCTGATCGGGTCGATCCAGACGCGCATCGAGTATTGTTGGGCGCCGAAGATCTGCACGTCGGCGACACCTTCGACTGTCGACATGCGGGGCCTGATGACGCGCTCGATATACTCCGTCAGCTGCTCCTTCGTCATGTTCGGATTCTGCATCGAGATGTACATCATCGCGAATTGCTGGCCGGTGCCCTTGACGATCACAGGGTCCTTGGAGGCGTCCGGCAAGGTGCCGCGCACGCCCTGGACCTTGGACAGCACCTCGGTCAGCGCCACGTCGGGGTTGGAGCCGAGCTTCATCTGCACCGTCACGGTGCTGGAGGATGGACGGCTGGATGAGGTGACGTAGTCGATGTTTTCCGTCGAGGCGACGGCACGCGCGATCGGGGCGGAAATGAAGCCCTGGATCAGGTCGGCGCTGGCGCCCGGATAGGCCGTCGTGATGGTGATCGCGGTTTCGTCTACCTTCGGGTACTGCCGGATGGACAGGTTGAAGATGCCCTGGAAACCCAGGAGCAGGATCATGCAGGCAAGGACCGTCGACAGGACGGGCCGGCGAATGAAAAGATCGGAAAAGCTCATTGCTGGTCGGCCTGCTTGTTCGCCGATTTGGTCGGATCGATGGTGTTGTCGACGTTGACGGTCATGCCGTTGAAGAGGCGGTTCTGACCGGCGGTGACGACCTCCTCGCCAGCCTTCAGCCCTTCGACGATCTCGACCATGCCTTGATTGCGGCGGCCGGGCTTGACGAAGACCTGCGACAGCACCAGCGCGGGCTTGTCGCCTTCCGCCGCCGGCTTGGCCGGGTCGGTCGCGGGTTTGGTCGCATCGGGAGCGGCCTTGTCCGCTGGCTTGGCCGCATCGGCGGCAGGCTTCGTGGCATCAGCCCCCGGCTTCGTCGCATCGGCTGCTGGTTTCATGGCATCCGCAGGCTTGGCATCCGCGGGCTTGGCGTCCGCCGGTTTGTCGCTTGCGGCGGCGGGCTGGGCCGGGGCGGCCACTGCGGGCTTGGCCGGCTGCACGACGAAAATAAAGTCGCCATAGAGGCTGGTGGTCAGCGCCGTCTGCGGCAGCGACAGGACATTCTGCTCCTCGGGCAGTTCGACGCGCACTTGCACGAACTGGCCAGGGGTCAACTTGCCGTCGGGATTGGCGACTTCCGCCCGGATGTTCACCAGCCGGCTGGACGGGTCGATCTTGGGGTCGATGCCGCGAATGGCGCCGGCGAACGGCATGTCCGAGCCGCTCAAGCCCAGCCGAACCGTCTGACCGATCTTGAGCAGCGGCAGCTGCTGTTCGGGAACCGAGAAGTCGACCCGCATCGTGTCGAGATCCTGCAGCGTCACCACCGAGGTGCCGGGCGACAGATATTGGCCGAGGTCGATCTTCGGGATGCCGACCGTGCCGGCGAAGGGCGCCGTCAGCTGCTTCTGGTCGAGTACGGCCTGCAGCCTGGTGACCTGGGATGCCGAGGCCGAGGCTGCCGCCCGCGCCGTGTCCAGCGTCGAGTCGGAGCCGACGCCACGCTTGGTCAGTTCGATGGCGCGGGCCAGCGATGTCTGATCGAGCGCGGCCTGCGCCTTCTGTGCGTCGAGATCGGCGCGCTCGACGGCATCATCGAGCTGCAGCAGAACTGCATTGGCCGCCACTTTCTGGTTCGCATGGAAAAGGATGTCCTTGACGATGCCGGTGGTCTCGACTGTCAGGTCGACACCGCGCACCGCCTTGACCGTACCGATCGCCTCGACGCCTGGTGTCCAGCTCGACGGCGTGGCGATGGTCGTCGACACGGTCGCCGCTGGCGGCTTCATGGTGGCGAAATACTGCTTGATGCCGTTGTCGCGCAGGAAGTTGAAGCCGACGATACCGCCGACCACGATGACGAGCACAGCCAGGACAACAATGATGAGAAAGATACGAAGTATGCGCTTGAACAAGGAAGTCCCCTCAGTCGAAATCCGGCGCGAAGCGCGGACATCGGGACACATATCGACTGCGGGTCCCGATTTCAAATAGTGGCGGTCTTACTGTACCGTCTGGACGGTCTTGTCAATTGGGCCTAAGCTTGCGAAGGGAGGCGCCATGAGAGCCCAACGACCGAATTCGCGCGAGAAGATACTCGCTGCGGCGGCTGATGTTGCCCGGGAATCCGGGCCCGGCAGCCTGTCGCTGGAAGCGGTGGCCAACCGCGCCGGCGTGTCGAAGGGCGGGCTGCTCTACAATTTCCCGACCAAGGCCAAATTGATGCAGGGTCTGGTCGAGGGCTATCTGCGCGATTTTGAGCAGGCGCTGGAAGCAGCCAGCAGCAACGACGATGGCAAAAATCCACTTGCCGTATATATCAGGCTGTCGGCCAATGATTGCGAGGAAAAGCAGCCCTCGGCCTCCTGGATCTTTTCGGCGATCGCCGAGGACCCCGATTTCATGACGCCGATAAAGACATTCAAGCGGCAGCTTTTCGAACGGCTGAAGGGCGAGACGCCGGATCTGAAGTCGCTGCTGGTCTGTTATCTCGCCATCGAGGGGCTGCGCAGCATGAACCTTTTCGATTCCGACGTGCTGTCGAAGGACGAGCGCGAGCTGCTGGTCGCATCCCTGCTGGAGATCGCCAAGTAGGCGGCATCAAGAATGACGGCTGCTGCGGGCACTCAAACCACTGCGCGTTCGATATCCCGGCGCAGGACGATTGCGGTTGTCAGGTCCTCGACGCCACCAAGCGTGGCAATGAGGTCGCGCACCGTGTTGAGCCTGTCGATCGACGGCACCTCGACCTCGACGATGAGATCAAGCTGGCCGCTCACCGACGACACGCGCCGGACTTCCGGATAGCGCGCCAGCTGGTCGAGAATGCCGATTGACGGCGTGCGGATCAGCGTGACCAGCAGGAAAGCGCAGACCAGTCCGGCGTCCATCTGACCGATATCGGCCCGATAGCCCCTGATGACGCCGCTCTTTTCCAGCGAGGCCACCCGCTCGCTCGTCGCGCTACGCGACAGGCCGATGCGCCCGGCAAGTGTCTTCAGCGGGATGCGGGCCTCCTTCGACAGAATGGCGAGGATGTCCCGGTCCTTGGCGTCCAGTTCTTTCATGACGTCACGCTCCCAAGCGGTTCCGTTAATGTGCCGGTCAATGCAGTCATTGTGCCGGCGCAACCGACGCTTTGCCGGATGCCCGATTTTTTGACCCATGCCAAGCTTGGACAAAGCAGATCCGGAATCCCGATGACCAACGTCTCATACCCAGCGCCTCAAGTCTCGCAGGACGAGGCCGTCAATATCGCGACGCGGCACTTCGGCATTGCCGGCAGCGTCACGCCGCTCGACAGCGAGCGCGACCGGAATTTCAAGCTGACCGCGCCGGACCATTCGCTGTGGATCCTGAAAATCGTCAACGCCAGCGAGCCACTCGTCGAGAGCGAATTCCAGACGGCATTGTTCGATCATCTCGAGCGCAACAGCCCGGGTCTCGCCGTGCCGCGTTTGAGGAAGACGGTACAGGGCGCTTCGCTCGCCCATGCCAGGGGTACGGACGGCGAGGATCATGCCGTACGCCTGGTGTCGTGGCTTCCCGGCCAACCGATGGCCGAGAGCCAGACCACTCCAGCGCTGCTTGAAAGCCTGGGCGGTGCGCTCGGCCGGCTGGACCGCGCCCTGCAGGGCTTCATCCACCCCGGCGCGTTGCGCACGTTCGATTGGGACATTCGCCAGGCGGGTGCCGCGCGGCAACGCGTCCACCACATTGATGACGAACAGGACCGCGCCCTGCTCGAACGGCTTCTCGATCATTTCGATGCCGTGGTGGCACCCCGGCTGCCGGTGTTGCGGGCGCAGGTCATCCACAACGACGCCAATGACTGGAATGTGCTCGTCGATCCAGCGATGCCCGAGCGTGTCGCAGGGCTGATCGATTTCGGCGATGCCTTGCACAGCGTGCTCATCGCCGAGGTTGCCGTTGCTTGCGCCTATGCCATCCTCGATGCCGAGGATCCGATCGGCGCCGCCGCACGGCTGGCCGCCGGATTCCATGCGGAATATCCGCTGCGGGAGGAAGAACTCGACCTGCTGTTCGACCTCATCGCGATGCGTCTCGTCACCTCCGTGACGCTGTCGGCCGCGCGCAGGGACCGTACCGCCGACAATCCCTATCTGTCGATCTCGGAGGCACCGGCCTGGCGATTGCTGCGTCGCCTGGACAGGATGAACCGGCGCTTCGCCACGGCGATCCTGCGCCAGGCCTGCGGCTTCGAGGCCGCTCCTGGTGCGCGAGCGGTGACAGGCTGGATCGCGGCAAACCGCACGCGGCTCGCGCCGGTCCTCGACCGTCATCCGGCGACGCTTGCCAAGGCGCTGGTGCCTTACGGCGATCCGCACAATCCAATGACGGTGACATCGGCGGCGCAGCAGCCCGACAGGGCCACCGCATGGTGGGATGCCTATTGCGCCGAGCATGGCGTTGCGCTCGGCATCGGCCCATGGGGCGAAGCCCGCACCGTCTACACCAGCGACATCTTCCAGTCGCGTTTCGTCGAGGGCGCGCGCCGCGCCAACCATCTCGGCCTCGACCTTTTCATGCCGGCGGGCACACCGCTTTACACGCCGCTGGCCGCCACGGTCAGAAGCGTCGAGATCGAGGAGGATCCGCTCGGCTATGGCTGCCTGGTGGCGCTTGAGCATGCGCCGCCGGGATGCCCACCTTTCGTGACCCTGTGGGGACACATGGCGCATGAGGCGGGACGAAGGCTGAAGGCCCGCGACCGTCTGGAAGCGGGCGCGCTTGTCGGCGAGATGGGCACATCAGCCGAGAATGGGGGCTGGGCGCCGCATCTGCATTTTCAGATATCGACGGATACGAGCCTTGCCGCACGCGACATTCTTGGGGTCGGCGAGGAGCGTTATCTGGACGTGTGGAAGGAACTGTTTCCGGATGCCGCCGATCTCGCCGGCATTCCGCCGGAAACCTTCCGGCAGAGCGGCCGTTCCCGCCCGGAAATCGTTGCTGCGCGCAAGGCGTCGCTGCTGCTCAATCTCTCCATCTCCTATTCCGAGCCGATCAAGTTCGTGCGCGGCGAGGGCGCCTGGCTAATCGATGACCGCGGCCGCGCCTATCTCGACTGCTTCAACAATGTCTGCCACCTCGGCCATGCCCACCCCGACGTGGTCGAGGCGATCGCGGGCCAGGCGGCCAAGCTCAACACCAACACGCGCTATCTGCACGACGCCATCGTCACCTATGCCGAACGGCTGACAGCGACGCTGCCCGCCGGCCTGTCGGTGGCATCCTTCGCCTGCTCCGGCAGCGAGGCCAACAGCCTGATGCTGCGCATGGCACGGACCCATACCGGCCGCAGCGAGGCGATCGTGCTCGACTGGGGCTATCACGGCACGACGCAGGAGCTGATCGACCTCAGCCCCTACAAATACAAGCGCAAGGGCGGCAAGGGGCGGCCGGCGCATGTGTTCGAGGCGACCATTCCCGACAGCTACCGCGCCCCTGCCGAATGGCCGGTCGGCGAACATGCAAAACGCTTTGCCGAAAGCGTCGCCGAGCAGATCGCTGAGATGACCAGGCAAGGCCGAGCGCCTGGCCTGTTCCTGGCGGAATCGATCCCCAGCGTCGCCGGCCAGGTGTTCCTGCCGGAAGGCTATCTCAGGGAAGTCTACGCGATGGTGCGCGCTGCCGGCGGCATCTGCGTGGCCGACGAAGTGCAGGTCGGCTTCGGCCGCGTCGGCAGCCATTGGTGGGCTTTCGAGACCCAGGGGGTGACACCCGACATCGTCACCATGGGCAAACCGATCGGCAACGGCCATCCGATGGCGGCCTTGGTGACGACATCAGAGATATCGGCCTCGTTCAACAACGGCATGGAGTATTTCAACACATTCGGCGGCAATCCGGTGTCCTGCGCGGCCGGGCTTGCGGTGCTCGATGTCATCGAGCGCGACGGGCTCAGGCACAATGCGCTGGAGATCGGCAACTATCTCATGGCGCGGTTCAAGGCCTTGCAGGACCGTTACGACATCATCGGCGATGTGCGCGGCCAGGGCCTCTTCCTCGGCATCGAACTGGTCGAGGACCGCAAGACCAAGGCGCCGGCGACAGCACTTGCCCGCCGCATCAATGACGGGGTGAGGGCACGCGGCGTGCTGATCGGCACCGAGGGACCGCATGACAATGTCTTGAAGATGCGCCCACCGATGATCTTCAGCCGGGCCAATGCCGATCACCTAGTCGGCGTTCTCGACGAGACGCTGGCGGCGGTTCTGGCGGAAGGGGCTTAGGGCAGATTCCTCGCTCCGCCTCGGCGGCGCGCAAGCAGACTTAACAACAGCGATTTTCAGGAACTTCCGGCGCTTCACGCGCCGGCGGCAGGAGAGGCTTTGCCTCATCAAGGGAGGAAACCATGAGACATGCAATCATAACTGCGCTCTTGCTCGCATCGGCCACAATGGCCTTGCCGGCGAAGGCGGATACATTCGACATCGTCAAGCAGAGAGGCTCGATCCTGTGCGGCGTCAGCCAGGGCGTGGCGGGTTTTTCGGCGCCCGACGACGAGGGCAAATGGAGCGGCTTCGACATCGATTTCTGCCGCGCGGTTTCCGCTGCGGTTTTCGGTGATCCCGACAAGGTGAGCTACGTCGCGCTGTCGACCAAGGAGCGCTTCACGGCGCTGCAGGCGGGTACCGTCGACGTCCTGTCACGTCAGTCGACCTGGACCTTGTCGCGCGACACCGGCTTGGGCATCCATTTTGTCGGCGCCGCCTATTATGACGGCCAAGGTTTCATGGTGCACAAGAACCTCGGCGTCGACAGCGCGCTCAAGCTTTCGGGCGCCACAGTCTGCGCCGAACAAGGCACGACCACCGAACAGAACGTCGCCGACTATTTCACCGCCCACAACATTAAATACGAGGCGGTCGTCATCGATTCCGCCGACAGCATCATCAAGGCGTTCGATAGCGGCCGCTGCGACGTCTACACCACCGACGCCTCGGCGCTTTACGCGCAGCGCCTGAAGCTGACCGATCCTGCCGCTTTCACGGTGCTGCCCGAGATCATCTCGAAGGAGCCGCTCGGTCCGGCCGTCCGCAAGGGCGACGACAAATGGTTCGACATCGTGCGCTGGACGCTGTTCTCGCTGATCGAGGCGGAAGAGGAGGGCATCACGCAGGCCAATGCGGAAGCCTCGCTGAAGTCGCAGAACCCGACGATCCGCCGGTTCCTCGGTGTCGAGGGCGACAACGGCAAGCAGCTCGGGCTCGACGCTGCCTTCGCCTACAACATCGTCGCCAAGGTCGGCAATTACGGCGAGATGTTCGAACGCAATCTCGGCCAGTCCAGCCAGTTGAAGATCGCGCGCGGCATCAATGCGCTGTGGAACGCCGGCGGCCTGATGTACGCGCCACCGGCGCGCTGAAACCTGAATGCCGAACGCCTGTTGGCGTCGGCAGGAGGCGGTGTCTCCGGGCTCTTTGGCCGACCCTGTTCCCCTGACCGGCGGGGCGGTGATGTGTGCATCATCGCCCCCGCCGCCGTTTCAATCTTGTATGGAATGATGGCTATAAAAACGTTTTTATTGTTCTTGAAAACGTTTTTATCCGATGCTATGGATGTTGACCTAAGGGATAGCGACCATCCATGGCAGAGAACACGAAATCTGAAGGCCGAGTGCTTTCGCCGACGATCAAGACATTGGCGGCCCACACCGGTTTTTCGATCGCTACTGTTTCAAAGGCCCTGCACGGTTCGCCCGTGGTTGCGCAGCAGACCAGGGACGCCATCGTCGCCGCCGCGCGGCATCTGGGTTATCAGGCGAACACCCGAGGCATGGCGCTGAGGACCGGCAAGACCTATCGGGCGGCTGTGCTGATGCCGATAACGTCCGCGGCCGGCTATGAATGGGACGGCGTTGAATACACACAGATCCTGAGCGGCATAAGCCAGTCGCTGGAAAACAGCGACTATCAGCTGTCCGTGCACGGTTTCCGGGATTTCGGCGACGCCTTCGACACGGCGCGGCGCATCGTCGACCAGAGCGCGGCCGACGGCCTGGTCTTTTCCGGCGTGCAGGCCGACGATCCTCGCATCGACATGCTGGTCGAACGCGATTTTCCATTCGTGTCGCTCGGCCGCTGTCGCAAGCCGCTCACCTATGCCCATGTCGATGTCGACAATGAATGGGCGGCGTTCACCGCCACGGCGCGGCTGATCGCGGGCGGACATAGACGTATCGCCCTGATCAACGCAGATCGCCGTCTATCCTACGCCCTGGACAGGATCGACGGATTCTCGCGTGCGTTTGACGAGGCGGGGCTTGCCGCATCCATGGACCTTGTGGCCGACGGCGATCTGTCGACCCGCTTCGGCCGTGACAGCGCGCTCAGGCTTCTTCGCCTGCCCAGCCCACCGACGGCTTTGGTGTGCATCAACGAATCCACCACGCTCGGCGTCCTGTCGGCGCTGGGCAGCCTTGAGCGGCGGGTCGGGGTGGATGTCGACGTCATCGCCTATGACGACATCAACGTCAGCGCCTACTTCACCCCGCCGATCACGACATTCTACCAGCCAATCGAACTCCTCGGCCGCAAGCTCGGCGAGTTTCTGCTGCGGCGCATGGCGGGCGAAGACCCGGCAAAGCTCACCATGGTCTCGAGGCCCGAGCTCATCGGCCGGCAGCCGGACAATCTCGGCGGACGCAACCGCCGCTAATCATCAAATGGGAGGAAGAGCATGAAGAAGATCCTGATCGGACTTGCGCTGGCGCTGTTGACGGCCGGCACTGCCGGCGCCGCCGACCTCGGCGGCAAGGTGCTGAAGGTGGGTTCCGACACCACCTCGCCGCCGATGGAAAGCGTCGACACGGCGACCGGCCAGATCGTCGGTTTCGATGTCGATGTGATCAAGGCGGTCTGCGGCAAGATCAACTGCAAGGCTGAATTCGTCACCACCGGCTGGGACGGCATTTTCGCAGCCCTCGACCAGGGCAGTTTCGACTTGGTCGCCTCCGGCGTCTCCATCACCAAGGAACGCAAGAAGGCGATGGATTTCTCGGACCCCTACATCATCAACAGCCAAGCTGTCCTCATGCGCGTGGAAGACGAGGGCCTGTCCATCGATGATTTCAAGGCGAAAGGCAAGAAGCTCTCGGCGCAAGCCAACACCACCGATTCGCAGGTCGCCGAAGGCATTGTCGGCAAGGACAATGTGGTCGCGTATGACAGCTTCGCGGCCTCCGTCATCGCGCTGAAGAACAAGGATGTGGACGGCGTTGTGATCAACGGCGCCAACGCCTCCGCCTATGAAAAGGAATTCGCGGGCGAACTGGTGGTGCCGATCAGGAACCTTCAGTCCGATCCGCTGGGGCTGGTCTTCCGCAAGGGCGACGAGAATGTCGCCGCTTTCAATGAAGGACTGAAGGCGATCAAGGCCGATGGCAGCCTCGATGCGCTGATCGCCAAATACTGGGGCGCAAAATAGCGGCTTGAACGCTCCGGCGCCTGGCGCCGGAGCATTCACTAGGGAGACGGGACCGGATGCAGTTTCTGATGCGCCTGCGACCGAGCAATCTGATCATCGTCGCGGCATTGCCGTTCATCGTCTATCTCTTTGCTTCGTCGGTGAACTACCAGCGCTCGCTTCGCGCCATCCTCGGCGTGGAGAACGGCTCTTCGGCCTTTGTGCCTGGCTTCCTGACGCTGGCCGTCGCCTTTGTCGCCGGCCTTGCCGTGGTCGTGTTCTCGCGCGCTTCGTCGCGGTCGCCTCGTCTTGCGGCGGTTGCCGCCGGGGCCAATCTTGCCGCCGCGGTGGTGCTGGCGACAACCGGTCTGGTCTATCCCTTTGTGGCATCGGTCGTGGCGAACGCTGTCGATCCGTTCACCTCCGATCTGGTGGTTCAGGGCGTCACGCCGCGCCGATTGACGGATGCCGCCGACATCATGGTGAGCGGCGAGGCCACACTCGTGTTGCGCGTATATCTCGGCCTCACGGTCGTGATGCTCGGCGCGTTCTTCATCACCGCCCGTAACGGGACCGGCAACGTGATGCACCGTTTTACCCGCCTTGCGCTTGCGGCGGTGAACGGCGCCGGGCTGGTCTTCATCCTGCTTTTCGCGCATATCGCATTCGCGGCGGGTGTTGCGACGACGATCCGCGCGGCCGTCGCGGCCTACCTGCTGGCGGCAATGATGGGACTGCTCTGGGTTGGGCTGCTCAAGCTCAAATACAGCTGGCGGGCAGACCTGACCTGCATCGCGGCAACCATCCTCATGATCTGTGCCGCAGCATGGTTCCTGCTTCAGCCGCGCGACAGTTATGTGCTCGTGGGGTCTCTCGCCGGCAAGGTCGCGGTCACAACCGGCACGCCATCCGGGATCCTCGGCGCCGTCCGCTACGGGCAATTTCCCGGTGGCCCCGATACCGATGTGCCGCTGCGAACCTTTCGTGGCCCACCGGAAGCGATCGATGCGATCGGCAAGATCCCCGATGTCAGTGCAGCGCTTGTGCCGGTCGCAACAGCGCCGGGCAGGCTGCCCGTGCTGTGGCAAACGGAGGCGCTGAACGATCGCGACAAGGCGTTCGGCATCACGCTCGCGGTGCTGGCGATCGTGCTTGGCCTGCTGACCTTCGGCGGCCATATCCACCGCAGACATCCACTCTCGATCGGGTCGGAATTCATCGTCGACACGATCCGTGGCATTCCGATGCTGGTTATCGTTCTCTATGTCGGCCTGCCGCTCGCCGGCGCGCTCAAGGATGCGACGCAGGGCGTGGTCGATCCGCCGAACCTGGTGCGCGGCATCGTCGCCATGGCGCTCGCCTATTCGGCCTATCTCGCCGAGATATTCCGCTCCGGCATCAATGCCATTCCCGCGGGTCAGATCGAGGCGGCACACAGCCTCGGCCTCAATGGTTGGCGTACCGCCCGGCTGGTCGTGCTGCCGCAGGCCTTCCGCATCATCATCCCGCCGCTCGGCAACGAACTGATCGCCATCCTCAAGGACACGTCGCTGCTTTCGATCCTGTCGATCCGCGACATCACGCAGCGTATGCGGGAATTCCAGTCGGCAAGTTTCCTGCCGTTCGCGCCCTACAACTCAGCCGCCATCTTCTACATTTTCCTGACGCTGGCCGCGGCAAGCCTCGTCAGCACCATCGAGAGAAAATATGACATCAAGCATCGATAATGCACGCCGGACCCTCAACGCCCGCGCCTGCGGGCTGGCCTTTCCGCAAGGCTTCGTGTTCGGCGCCGCGACCGCGGCCTATCAGATCGAGGGCGCGCCTGACGCGGATGGCAAAGGCGAAAGCATCTGGGACCGGTTCTGCCGCGTTCCCGGTGTGATCATCGACGGCTCCAGCGGCGATGTCGCCTGCGACCACTATCATCGCTGGAAGGAGGATATCGCCGTGCTCAAGGCGCTCGGCCTTGGTGCCTATCGTTTCTCTCTGGCATGGACGCGACTTCTTGCCGAGGGTCGGGGCGAAGCCAACGCCAGAGGCATCGCCTTTTACGACCGGCTGATCGACGACCTGCTTGAAGCCGGCATCGAGCCCTATGCAACGCTCTACCACTGGGATCTACCGCAGGCGCTGCAAGACCGTGGCGGCTGGTACAACCGCGAAACCGCCACCGCCTTTGCCGACTATGCCGGGCTTGCCGCCCGCAGTTTCGGCGATCGCGTCAAGAAATGGACGACGCTCAACGAGCCCTGGACCTTCTGCTGGTCAGGACATGCGACCGGCGAGGACGCGCCGGGATTGCGGGACGGCGTGAAAGGCGGTGTGGCCGCCAGCCATCATGCCTTGCTGGGGCATGGCCTGGCTGTTCCCGTCATCCGGGCCGAGGTGGCCGACGCCTCGGTTGGCGTCGTTTTCGATCTCAATGTGGCGGAAGCTGCCACCGACGATCCGCGCGATATCGCGGCGACACGGCGTTTCGACGGCGCCCAGAACCGCTGGTTTCTCGATGCCGTCTTCAAGGGCGCATACCCGCAGGACATGCTGGCGCTCTACGGCGATCTGTTGCCGCCGATCCGTGCGCAGGACAACGAGATCATCGCCGCGCCGGTGGACTATCTGGGCATCAACATCTACCGCCGCTCGGTGATCGCCGCTGGTGACGAACTCGCGCCGCTCAGCTATCGACGGGTGCAACCGGAAGGCATCTATTCCGCTGTCGATTACGAAATCTGGCCGCGTTGCATGTACGACATCCTGCACTATGTGAACGATCGCTATGCGCCGCCGGCGATCTACATTTCCGAGAACGGCGTCGCCACGACGCCGGAAAAGGTTGGCGAAGACGGGCATGTCTGGGATGATTTGCGTGCCGCCTATTATGTCGACCATCTCGAGCAGGTGGCCAAGGCGGCAGCCGAGGGCGTGCCGGTGTGCGGCTATTTCGCCTGGACACTGACCGACAATTTCGAATGGGCGTATGGCTATACGACGCCCTTCGGCATCACCCATGTCGATTTCGCCACGCAGCAGCGCCGCATCAAATATTCCGGCGAGGTCTACTCCATGATTGCACGGCAGGAGACCGTGCCGGTCGCCAAGAGCGCCTGAGTTGGTGGGAGACGGGCAAGGCGGCCGCACGGTCCTCATAACGGGCGCCGGGCGCGGGCTCGGCCGCGAGCTGGCACGGCAATACGCCCAGCATGGCTGGCACGTGATCGCGTGCGGGCGAACGCTGCCAGTGCAAGGTTTCGAAGATGGAATCGAGTTCCAGCCGCTCGATGTCGCCGATCCGGCTTCCATCTCCGACCTTGCCGTGCGTCTCGCCGGCAGGCCGCTGGATGTGCTCGTCAACAACGCCGCCATCCGCAGCGACATCCCAGGCCTGCACAGTTTCGCCCCGGATGAATTCCTGAAGCTCATGGCGACGAACACGCTCGGCCCGCTGTTGCTGGCGAGGGCGCTGCAACCGAACCTGGTCGCGGGGCGTATGCGGACCATCGCCAATATCGGCAGCCGCGCCGGCTCGATGGCGGAAGGGCTGCTCGATGACTATGACGACGACTATGCCTATCGCTGCTCGAAGGCAGCGCTCAACATGGTCTGCGCCCAGCTGGCGCAGGATTTGCGCGTCGACGGGATAAATGTGTTGTCGCTGCATCCGGGCTGGGTGAAGACCGATATGGGCGGCGATCAGGCGGTGCTGGCGGTCGAGGACAGTGCGCGGGGCCTGCGCACGGTCATCGACAACGCAACGCTTGGGGATAGCGGCTCATTCCAGACATTCGACGGCATACATATCGGGTGGTAGCCGAAGGGTCCCTGTCCATGCCGAATATCCCTCCGGATCTTAACGCGGCGCGGCCGCTGCCGACAGGGCTTTGCCTGTCGAGGGGTCGAACAAGCGAAGTGCTGTCTCATCGAAGGTGAGGCTGTGCTTTTCGCCCTTGGCGACCCGAGACCTTGGCGGCAGGCAGGCCGTCAGCCGCTGCGTGCCGATCCGGGCCGTGGTGACCAGTTCGGGGCCGGTCAGTTCGACAACCTCGATCTCCACGGGCAGTGACAAATCCGTCGCGGCGCCGGTCGCGACGCGAAGCGCTTCCGGCCTGATACCGACGACCACCGGAGCGCCTTCGCTCGCCGCGTTCGCATAGCGTGCCGGCAGAGGGATCCGCACATCGGACTCGGCAATGGCCAGCTTTCCCTCAGCGATCACCGCCTGCAGCATGTTCATCGACGGCGCACCGACAAAGCCGGCGACATAGAGCGTCGCCGGGTCGTTGTAGATCTCCTCGGGCGTGCCAAGCTGCTCGATCCTGCCGTCGCGCATCACAGCGATGCGTGTCGCCAGCGTCATCGCCTCGATCTGGTCGTGGGTGACATAGACGACGGTGGTCTGCAGCATCTGGTGCAGCCGTTTCAACTCGGTGCGCATTTCCAGGCGCAGCTTGGCGTCGAGATTGGACAAAGGCTCGTCGAAGAGAAAAACCTGCGGCTTGCGCACCAGCGCCCTGCCGATGGCGACGCGCTGACGCTGGCCGCCGGAAAGCTGGCTCGGCTTGCGGTCGAGCAAGGCCTCGATCTGCAGCAATCTTGCCGCCTCGTTCACCGCCTTTTCGCGCTCGTCGGCGGCGACGCCGCGCATCTCCAGCCCGAAGCCGATGTTGCGGCGCACGGTCAGGTTCGGATAGAGCGCGTAGGACTGGAAGACCATGGCGATGTCGCGGTTCTTGGGATGGACGCCAAGGATCGAGCGGCCGCCGATCAGCACATCGCCGCTCGTCGCTTCGGCCAAGCCGGCGATGATGTTGAGCAGCGTCGATTTTCCGCAGCCGGACGAGCCGAGCAGCACCAGGAACTCGCCGCTCTGCAGCGCGATGTCGATGCCTTTCAGCGTTTCGACGCTGCCGTAGTTCTTGCGGACGTTGCGGATTTCAAGCGCGCTCATGCATGGATCCCTCGAACTGCATCGGCCCGCCATAGTTGCGGGGCAGAGTGGAAATGGCGCGCGACGCCACCTGCGTCGCGGTATTCAGCGAGGCCGTCAGCGTCTGGTCCTGCGCCAGAGCGGCCAGGAAGGCCGCATTGAAGACATCGCCGGCGCCGATCGTGTCGACGACGCGGACATCGGGCGCCACGGCTTCGACAAGCGCTCCGTCCGGACCGATGGCGATAGCGCCGCGCGGGCCGCGCTTGACGACGAAGGTCGCGCCTTGCCGCATGCTGGAGCGGATCGCGCGCGCGGCCTCCTCCGGGCTTGGCATTCCCGCCAGGGTCACCGTCTCGACTTCGTTGAACAGCGCCAACGCGCAACGTGAAAGCCAAGAGCGCGTCGATGCGCAGTTGGCCTCGGTCCAGCCATCGATCGGCCAGCCGGTGTCGAGTGCCACGGCAATGCCGTGGCTGTCCGCCCAGTCGAAGAAGGCATCATAGTTGCGGGTGAGATCCTCGGTCAGGAAAGAGCCGCACAACAGCGCGTAACCGCTGGAGAGCGCGCTGCCGTCGAGAACCGACAAGACGTCGGCGAGGTTGAAGCGCGGCAGGTGCCCGCGCGTGGTGAAGAAGGTGCGTTCGCCATCCGGGTGGGTCATGCCCACGGACAGTGTCGTGCCTTCGGGTCGGACCGGCCAGGTATCGGCGCGATGGCCAAAAGCCTCGCGCAGCCAATGGCCGAACTGGTCGTCGCCGACATTGGCCGCGATCTCGAAATCGACGCCCAGCGCCTGCCAGGCAAGTCCGGTGTTGCCGGCCTGTCCACCAACGCGCAATTCATCATGGTCGACGACGGTTTCCGTGCCCGCCTTCGGCCATGGCTCGACGGGACCGACGATCAGGTCGACATTGACGTTGCCGATCACAGCAAGCGGACGCATCACTCGCTCCTGGTGATCTTGGTGGAGCGCACAGGCGTGCCGGCATTGTCGACACGGCTGTCGGCGAAGGCGATCATCAGGCGCTGCGCCACCGGCAGCATGGCGAAGACGGCGGCGAGACCCGAAGCCGGCTTAAACGATAGCGTGATGGCACCGGCGACGGGCGATTGCCCTGACGCGTCGAAGATGACGAGGGGTGCGCCCGCCTCGACGACGGAGGTGGCCATGGCGGTCACCAGTTCCGCCGTGGGGTCGTTGCCGCGAAACAGGATGACGCCGATCTTTTGGCCGAGCATCTCCATCGGCCCATGCCGCAACTGGCCGCCCTCGAGCGAAAAGCAGGGCAGCCGCGACAGTTCGGTAAGACCAAGCGCCAGCGCTTCGGCAACGCCTTGCAGGCGGCGGCCGGAGGTGACGATGGTCGAGACCTTCTCCAGTGCCGCGAGTGCCTGTGTGATGTCGTTGTCCTGTGGTTGATCCAGTGCCTCAAGTGCTGCGTTCGGGTCTTCGCCCAGCGCGGCCAGGATGGCCAGGTGCAAGGCGAAGGTCACGGTCAGGCTGCGGGTGGCGGCGAAGGCCAGTTCGGTGCCGCCGGCGCCGATCAGGCAAGGCGCTGTGCGCGCCAGGAACGAGCCGCCTTCGAGCGTCAGGCCGAAGACATCGGCAGCGCTGCCGGCCTCCGCAAACCACCGGACGACCTCGGCGCTCTCGCCCGACTGGGAGGTAACGAGTACCGTCTTGCCGTTCAGCGGCACCGGCTGGCCGAGCTGTTCGGAGAGCGGCAGCGCCAGCGCATCGATGCCGAGGGCACGGTAAAACGGCTCGATGGCGCGCCCGACCGCATGCGAGCCACCCATGCCGAGCAGCAGCAGACGGCCGGTCTTCCTGATCGAGGCCGCGACTTCAACCGCCATGGCAGCGTTGTTCTCGAACGAAGCACGCGCATCGGCATGCTGGCGCGCCATTTCGCGGTCGATGGCGAGCAGCCCCGCCGGTCGAACTTTTGTTGCAGTCATCGTCATCCTTTCACACCGCCGCTGGTCAGGCCCGAAATCAGCGCGCGCTGCATGACCAAGCCGATCAGCACCGGCGGCAAAGCGGCGAGCACGCCTGCGGTGGCGATCAGCCCGTAGTCGGACACACGGCCGCCGGCCAAATCGGCAATGGCGACGGTCAAGGTCTTGGCGCGCTGGTCGGAGGTGAACAGCAGCGCATAGAAGAATTCGTCCCAGGCGAGCAGCACGGCAAACAGCGCCGATGTCGCCATCACTGGTGCGGCCAGTGGCAGCGTGATGATGCGCAGCGTCTGGAACAGGCCGGCGCCGTCGATCATCGCCGCCGCCTCGATCTCGCGCGGGATGGAGTCAAAGCCGGACTTCATCAACCAGGTGGTGAAGGGCGCCAGTATGGTCAGATAGACCAACGCCAGGCCGAAGACATTGTTGAGCAAGCCGAGATGCGACAGGCCCATATAAAGCGGCACGGCGAGCGCCACCGGCGGCAGCATGTAGGTGGCGATGACCATCGACAGCGACCAGCCGATCGCCGGTGTGCGCGAGACCGCCCAGCCGGCGGGGATGGCCAGAGCGAGTGCCGCCAGCGTCGCCATGCCTGATATCTCCAGGCTGTTGCGCAGCGACGAGGTGAAGGCAGCGCCGGCGCTGTTTTCGGCTGTCGACAGCAATGTCTGGTAGCGCGAGAAGTCCGCAACCTGCGGCCACCAGCGCAGCGGCTTGGCGGCGAGATCGGCGGCCGGTGAAATGCTCATGATGAACAGCCAGGCGATGGGCGCCAGGATGATGGCGGCCAGCAGCAGCGCGCAGGCATAGATGAAGATGGTGAAGGCGGGGCTCCTGCGTTCCATCAGGCGGCACTCCCGGCGGTCTTCCTCACCAGTGCCGCATAGGCGACGGCGAGTACGGTGACGAGCAAGGTGACGATCAGCGCCAGCGACGCGCCGGAGCCGGCGCGCTGGAAGGAGAAGGCTTCCTGGTAGACGAGGATCGACAGCGTGCGTGTGCTGTTGGCCGGGCCGCCGCGGGTCATTACCCAGATGATGTCGAAGACCTTGAAGGCCTCGATGGTGCGCAGCACCAGCGCCACCATCAGCGGGCCGGCAAGATAGGGCAGGATGACGAAGCGGAAACGGTTGAAAGGTCCCGCACCATCGACGAGCGAAGCGGCGGTGATATCGCGCGGCACCGCCTGCAAGGCGGCGAGCGCAATCAGTGCCACCAGCGGGAAATTCTTCCAGCAGTCGGCGACGATCAGCGCCGCCAGCGCAGTCCCCGGCTCACCCAGCCAGGAGCGGTAGGCGTCGATGAGATGCAGTTGCGTCAAGGCGGCGTTCAGGGCGCCATATTCGGGATTGTAGATCAGCCGCCACAGCGTGGCGTTGACCACGGTCGGCAGCGCCCATGGCAATATCATCAAGGCGCGCAGGACGGCGCGGCCGTGGAACTGCTGATTGAGCAGCAGGGCCGCGAGAACGCCGATCACCATTTCGGCGGCAACCGAAATCACCGCGAACAGCGTCGTGGTGACCAGCGTGCGCGAGAAATTCGGGCTCGACAGCATGTTGGTGTAATTGTCGAAGCCGACGTAATTACCGCTGGTGCCGACCAGCCTGGCGTCGGTGAAGGACAGGTTGACCGTATCGACTAACGGCCAGCCGATGACGGCGACCATGACCACGAGCAGCGGCAGCATCAGCAGCCACGCGCGGGTCGTCATCCAGGTGCTCGACATCGGAGCAGCCTCTCTTCATTCATGGTGATTTCGGACATAGCACGGGCGGCACTGGGCCGCCCGTAATCGGAGAACAATGCCTCAGAGGCCGCTGTTCTTGGCGGCCGTGTTCAGGGCATCCTCAGGCGAGGACTGGCCG